>JAFDDL010000728.1 GCA_019310865.1 Deltaproteobacteria bacterium
TGACTCCGATGGGCACATCGGGTCCGACGATTTCCCGGGCTCTGCCAAGCAGATCTCCCTCACAGTCGTCGTAACCAAAGGCCGCCATGGCCCCATGCAACACGAACAATGCAAAATCGACAGGTCCTGCTGCTTTCAAATCCCTGAGGATCTCATCCCGAAAAGATTCGTACACGGCCTGTGCCGTCCGCCCCGACGGAAAAGCCAAGGCACACAAACCTTGGATCACTTCCCAACCGCATTCTTTTGCGCGACGATGGAATAGATCCAATGGCTCAACAAACACTCCTGGTCCCTTCAAAGGAGACCCGCTGCGAATAAGGCAGGTATTGGCATAGTCCTGGTAACTAGTGGGGTTTGGAGAGAAAAAGTTACTCTCTGTTGCCAACGATGCTGTGAATATTTTCATTATTTATTCTCCTATAAATTTAATATGTTTGCGGGCTGTGTTCGCATCTCGATCCGGCGATGGATGACGAATCGCTAATCGATGGGAAAGAACCATATGATTATCGAAGAAATAAGATATAATACAGCGACAAACATACCGCTGGGGGCAGGTTTGGTCTTGGCACCGGCGAATATTCAATTTTTTCACTTGTCTTTTGAATATAGGGATATCGGACAAGTGGGAAGATGCAGGGCAACTCCCGAATGGACGTTGCCCCGCAATTTTTCATCGAGCCGGCAAATGGCCGTCTCAGAAGCTCTTCGATATTTGCAGTCCAATGGTGCGTGGCCGATTCCTAATGACACCTTTCAAGGGTATAACCGACCGATTTAGCTCAGCCCGCTCATTGGTCACGTTTGTGGCGAAGACATTAACATCCCATCCATCATTTACTGTCACACCCGCCCGCAGGTTGAGGGTTTGATAGGAATCAAGGGGAGTGAGTGGATCCGGCCCTATCTGAATCTCTGTAAACTGTTCGTCCATGAACTGAACATCCGCGCCGACATACCCTAACCAGCCTTCGCGAACTGAAAATGTAAAATCAGCAAATACAGCACCGCTTAGCTCTGGTGAAAAGGGCAAGGTCGCCCCGTCCGGGATAGTCCCCTGTGCGGTTACGGTGGTCTCTGTAGTCTCCGCTATATTATAGGCCATATTCAGCCCCAGAATCAGCCCGTAAAGGGGTTGACCGGTCAATTCTATCTCAAATCCGGTGCTGCTTGCCCGGCTGGCATTGACAATAAAGGTCTGACCGATAATGCCAAAATCCAACACCTGGACATCCTTCCAATCAATATAGAAAAACGAGGCGTTTGCCCGGAGCCGGCCGTCGAGCCAGTCGCTTTTAATACCAACTTCATAGTTATCCGTGCTGTCCGAGTAAAAATTCAGGTCTAAATCGACCCCGAAATCAGCGGCACGGTCGTTGGTGCCCCCCGGGCGAATTCCCTGGGTAAACTGGGCAAAGAGCATCACATTGAAAACGGGATTGTAGGACAGGGCCAATTTGAACAACACGTCCTCTTCGGTCAGGTCGCTTAGCGTCGTACCGCTTGCAAGGTTCGGATAGAAAGGGGGGAGGGCCATCTCCCATAAATACGTGCCTGCTATTTCCTCCTGGAACCAACGCAGGCCGCCGGTCAGGATAAGGTTGTCCAGAATAGTGTAATTCACATCGCCGAATGCGGCAATCTGTTCAGACGTTTGATTCCCCTCGTTGTTAAAGAAGCGCGCATTGCCGGTTGCCTGCAACAGCTGATCATTCTCAATTAACCACTGAAAATCTACTTTGCGGTCACGATAAAAAGCGCCGACAATCCAGGACCAGGGGCCGTCACCGGTCGAAACCAGGCGAAGTTCCTGGCTGAAGGTTTCCGTTTGGGCCATACCATCTTGCCGCAGAAAGGGCGACAAATTTGCTGGATCAACTCCCGATACAAATAGGAGGAGGAAGTTTAGGAAAGGATTAAAATGCGAATAATCCCATACTGAGGTATTATCACGGTCGTAAAAGGAGGTATTCGAGTTCAATTCGGCCCAACCAAGATCGTATTTAATATTGAGCGCCAGGAGGGTAAATTCGTCAATCAACCACTCATTATAGGGCAAGTCTCTGAACCAGGTCAAATCCGATTGGGAATTATCGTAAGCACCGCTGCCGGCATCTGTTTTTTGGTACATGATTGAGGGATTAATCGAAAGCTGTTCGATTGGTTCATACCAGAACGCCGCGCGAATGGTGCCTTTGTTGAAATTATTGGTGCCTTCATCTGCGAAATTTGCATCATCCACAAAACCGTCATCGTCAATGTAGCTTCCCGAGACACGCAAAGCGAGCCGGTCATCGATCAGGGGGATATTTACCATGCCGTTCGCCTGATAATTATGGCCGGGACTGTTTTCTGTTTGGGAATAGATTCAGTTTCGGTTTACGGGTAATCAACCGGACGGTACCGCCGAGGGAGCCTTCACCGTACAATGTGCCTTGGGGGCCTTTGAGCACCTCGATGCGCTCGAGGTCGAACAATACGGCATCAGGAGCCATCATTGCGTCGGATATTGGCGTATCGTCGATATAATAGCCCACCGTGGCAGTGGCATTCACGCTATTGTTATAACTGGCGATTCCCCGAATCTGCAACGAGTCTATCCCCAATCCACTGCTATTGATCGTCAGCCCCGGGATTCGATCAATGAAGTCCTCGAAACCGGCAGCGCCAATTTTTTCCAGGCTTTCCCCTGTCAGCGCCTGGATACTCATGGGAATGCTTTGAACCTTTACCTCGCGCTTGCTCGCGGTGACCACCGTATCTTCGAGCATATAATCATCCCAGGATTCGCCTTCAGCTTTTTCGGCCATTGACGTTGAAGACTTGTCCAGTTGTGTCACCCTTTTCGTGTCGATCGCCTCTGGAGCAGCTGAGATCGGTTCCGCTTTCTTATCTGGGACTGTGGATGCATCGGCCTTGGGTTGAGGTTCCACCTGCGCTTGGTGGTGGTCTTTTTTAATAGAAATGGTTTCATCACCGGCATGTTGGAAAACCAATCCCGTTCCTTCAAGCATAACTTCAAGTGCTTGGGTGGGTGAGTATTTCCCACTCACGACCTTCGTTTCAATAGACTCAATGTCCTCTATTGCATAAATGAAATTGAAGTTTGTTTGTTTCGCAAACTTTTCCAGGGCGTTATCCGCTTTTTGCGGTGGGATGTTAAAATTGTGCAATCCCTCTGCTGTAAATCCATCGTGCGAAAAAAATGTTATCATAATTATAATTAAAGAGATGTTGATAAAAAAACGATATCCAGTCCAAAAGCTATTACCACCTATAACATTTCTCTTCATTGTGCCTCCTTTTTAAGAGCTAAAAAATTTCTGAAACATATGTCGGTTAATGTAAAAATGGTGTAAGTCGCCTGTAATTTCGAATTTTCGCAATTCGGGGTGAAATTGAATCCAAGAAAAAAATTGTAATGAACAGCTGCTCTATCTATTAATAACGCCGGTTAGCATAAAGTGGGTAATAATTTTTTTAAAAAAATTAATGCCTCCCCATGAATCCGGGTGAATCCGCGCATAATTTTATGATATTGTGTATTGCCGCCATCCACCCAGCCTTTGATAGGTGTCGTTAAAAATAGTATTAAATTAATAAGTTGGAAGACCGGCAACTTTTTTTTGAAATTTTTGGTACCCACCTATGCAAAATTGGCGTTTATATGTTATAGATAGGTGTCGACAGATGCAATACTCTGTATCGGCGAC
>JAFDDL010000101.1 GCA_019310865.1 Deltaproteobacteria bacterium
GATGCTGAAAATCGTCCTGGCATATACGGCCGCATAATGTCTTTTTCCCGAGCCAGTTTCAAAACGCCCCATTTCGGCCCATATCGGTGTTGGACGAAAATTTTAATCCTCGGAATACTCAATGTATGCCTGTGGTTAAAATTTTCGTCCGCCTTGATCTGAACCGAACTTGAACGTTTTGAAAATGGCTCCTTTTATATCCCCATGGTCGTATGCAAGATCTCGAATTTTTGACTATTACCTGCCGTTGTCCATGGTTTCAGTGGTTAATTTTTCTCTATTTCGATTTCAGGTATCATAAAAAATATAACTCAAAAAAGCAAATCGTCCAGTGTTCCGTGCCGACTTTCCCAAAAAGGTTTGACGGTTGTTATCCCCCATTCCCCTTGTACAAAACCGGTCACAATGGTAATTAACAAAGAGGGGATGAGGGATTTTTCGTATGGATACCATTACCAAAGCACGTAGAAAGACGCGTCGAATCAGGATCGGGAATGTGCCGGTGGGAGACGGGGCTCCCGTCGCGGTCCAGTCCATGACCAATACCCCCACCCAGGACGTGGCAGCCACCGTTTCCCAAATCAAGCGCCTGGAAGCAGCCGGGTGCGAGATCGTCCGCGTTGCGGTCCCGGACCAATCGGCGGCCGAGGCCATTGGGCCGATTAAAGCGGCCATTGACATCCCCTTGATTGCCGATATCCATTTTGATTACCGGCTGGCCATTTCAGCTGCCGAGGCCGGGGCGGACGGTCTTCGTATCAATCCGGGAAACATCGGCAGTAGCCGAAAGGTTCAGGAGGTGGCAGCCTGTGCGGCAGACCGGGGCATTGCGATTCGAATCGGTGTCAATGCCGGTTCCCTTGAAAAGGCGCTGTTGACCAAATACAAGGGTGTGTGTGCACAGGCCATGGTGGAAAGTGCCCTTGGCCAGGTGGCGCAATTGAGGACTTGGGATTTTCATGACATCAAGATATCCCTCAAAGCTTCGGATGTCGCCAGAACCGTTTCTGCCTATCGCCAATTGTCCCGGCAGACTGATTTACCGCTTCATGTCGGGGTTACGGAAGCCGGTGGTCTGTATCCGGGAATCGTAAAATCGGCGCTTGGCATCGGTATGCTCTTATCCGAAGGGATTGGTGATACGATTCGCGTCAGCTTGACACGGGACCCCGTGGAAGAGGTTCGGGTGGGCTATGAAATATTGCGTGCCCTGGGAATTCGTCAGCATGGTGTTGAAATCATATCCTGTCCCACCTGCGGCCGGTGCAATATTGACCTGTTCGGCATACTGGAGCAGGTGGAACGGGCGTTGCTGACCAAATCGCTGCCCATCAAGGTGGCCATCATGGGTTGTGTGGTCAATGGTCCCGGTGAAGCCCGCGAGGCGGATATCGGAATCGCCGGTTGCGATGACACCGGCATTTTGTTCAGGAAAGGCGATTTGGTGAAAAAATTCCCACAAGATCAACTGGTTGATGAACTGCTCAAGGAAGTGGCCCGGATCGAGACGGCCCTGGGCCGAGACGGTTAGAAAATGCATATGAAGGATTCATGCTTCCAATCAGCGACATAATCAAACGGCTTGCCGATACCCACGGGCAGGCGGACCTGGATCTGGTCCAACGGGCTTATGACTTTTCCGTGTCGGTTCACAAGGGGCAAAAACACCCAACGGGGGAGTCGTTTCTTTCACACCTGACAGCAGTTGCCGATATCCTGGTCACCATGAATCTGGAGCCTGTCAGCGTGGCGGCCGGGCTGCTGCATGACGCCTTGGAAGACGGCCGCACCACGGGGGATAAGGTCCGATCGCAGTTTGGTTCATCGGTATACCGGATTGTGTCGGGTGTCACGCGAATCAGCACCCTTCCCCTGCACAGCTCTCACCAGGCCAGCCAGGCTGAAAACATTCGAAAAATGATACTGGCCATGGCCGATGATATTCGGGTCATCCTCATCAAGCTGGCCGACCGGCTGGACAATATGCGCACAATCGAACATCTCGCACCGGAAACCCGGCTGGCCATGAGCCAGGAAACCCTTGACATATATTCGCCTATTGCCGCGCGTTTGGGTATCTATTGGATCAAAAACGAGCTGGATATCATTGCGTTTCAACATGTTCACCCGAATGTCTATCAGGGCATTGCCAACCGGGTAAAAAAGGATCGTGTCCAACGGGATCGGTATGTTGTAACGGTTAAAGAATTGATCCTAAAGACCTTGTCGGAAAACAACATCCCATGCGAGGTGATGGGGCGATATAAAAATTTTTACAGCATTTACACCAAGATGATCAGCCAGGATCTGCCCTTTGAAGAGATCTACGACATTATTGCGTTTCGAGTTATTGTTGATACCATCCCGCAATGTTATGAAGTCCTTGGGCACCTGCATGCCATGTGGAAACCGATTGCGAAAAAATTTAAGGATTACATCGGGTTCCCGAAATCGAATATGTACCAATCGCTGCATACCACCGTTATCGGTCCCAATGGTGAACGGGTCGAAATTCAGATTCGCACCTGGGAAATGGATGAGATCGCCAAATCTGGTATTGCCGCCCATTGGAGTTACAAGGAAGGAAACTCGGCTGACCAGCAGATAACCCGTCAGTTTGGCTGGATTCAAAATCTGGTTGAAAACCAGGACAGTGTTCAGGAGCCCGGCGAATTTCTTGAAAACGTTCGAATCGATCTATTTCCCGACGAAGTTTATGTGTTCACACCCAATGGCGAAATCAAGACTTTACCCAAAGGGGCGACACCGGTCGATTTCGCTTATACGATTCATTCCGAAGTCGGGCATCAGTGTACAGGCGCCAAAGTCAACGGGCGTATGGTGCCGCTGCAACACAAACTGGCAACCGGCGACATTCTTGAAATCATTACCACAAAGGGCCACGAACCGAGCAAAGACTGGCTCAATTATGTCAAGACGGTCAAGGCAAGGTCACGGATTCGCCAGTGGATCAAGATACAGGATCGGGAGCGGAGTTTGTCTCTGGGGCGGGAAATGTGTGAAAAATTATTCCGCAAGCATCGACTTAACTTCAATGTGCTGGTCAAATCAAAACGAATTGAAGAAGTTTCCGCCATATTCGGGTTCAAAGATGTTAAAGAACTGATTGCCTCAGTGGGTTACGGAAAAATAACCCCACTGCAGATCATTCGAAAGCTTGAAGTCAAGGAGGAACCCGAAGAGCGCTCCGATGCGGTCCTGGAGAAATTTATCGAGCGGGCCCAAAAGAAAAAAGAGAAATCCGGTGTGTTGGTAAGAGGCCTCGGCGATATTCTGATTCGGTTTGGTCAATGTTGCCGGCCTGTTCCCGGAGATCCCATCACCGGATACATCACCCAAGGCCACGGCGTGACAATCCATCGGACAACCTGTGTGAACGCGCTGAAAATGAATCCGGAAAGGCGGGTTGATGTTTCCTGGAACACAGGCGAGGCGGATACCTATCCGGTAAAGATCAATGTCCAGGCTGAAGATCGTGTGGGATTGTTGGCCGATATTGCTTCCACCATCAGCAAGCAGGGCGCCAATATACTCAGTGCCGACTCTGAGGTGCATGAGAGCAAGAGTGTTTACCAATCATTCACCATTACGGTGAAAGATACCGCCCAGTTAAAAACCGTAATGGCGGCGATTCGGCGTGTTAAGCCGGTTCGTTCAGTCCGGCGGGTAAAAACATAAGGGTTCGCATGGTCAAGCGCGACCCCTATGGCGCTTTGATAACCTTGCCCGATTTGATGCAGTTGGTGCACACCATAATTTTTTTCACGTTGCCGCTCCGGACGGCACGGACCCGTTGGAGAATCGGGTTGAATCGACGTTTTGTCACATTATGGGCATGGCTGACATTGTTGCCGACCATTGGTTTTTTCCCGCATATTTCACATGCTTTTGACATCTTTGCTTTCTCCTTTTCGGCGTTGGATTGCCCCGATCTGAGTTGATTCACATTCGAGGCCATAAGGGTTCGCCGACGATCATCAGTCGAATCAGGAACTCTTACACCATAATTGACGCTGTGTAAAGACTTTTTCGTTTCAGTCCAGGGGAACCGCATTTGGAAATCAGCCAGCTAATACTTTCAGCAAATAATCGTTATCCCATCCGGCCCTGAGCCGTTTGGATTTGCAGAAGGATAGATTAAGTCAAGCGATAGAACGCGAAAAGCTGTTTTCAAAGCTCTCGGTGCTTTCCAATCGAATTTTACAGATCGTTAAATCCCATGGCCAGGCGTCAATATCCGATCTCGAATCAATCACCAACGCCAACAGGAATACTATCAAAGTCAAACTGCGGGAACTTGTGGCAGGCGGGTATCTGGTAAAACAAGGTAAGGGTAAAGGAACTTGGTATACGCTTGGTGCGCGTTCGTTGTGATTGAAAGGTGTAAAAAAGGTGAATGGATGGATTTATCCGCTTGATGCGGACATGACTCTATTCAGAAAAAATGGAGCCGGCAAGCCCACGAAGGAAAGCCCGGACATTTTGACCGAGCTCAGCATGATTATACCCGCCTTCTAAAATACCGAAACATCCACCCTGATTTCGTTTAGCCGCGGTTCGCACGATTTGTCCCATCTCATAATAATTTGTTGTGGAAAGCAAACCACCCCAATCAGCTTTATGGCTATCAAACCCGGCGGACACACCGATGATATCAACCGGTGTGTTTTCCAAGGCATTTTGAACCCCTACCACATAAGATACCCTGTCTCCGGCGCCCGGATTCAATATCGTGACACCTCTCCGGTTTCCAAGGATGTTCACATTACCGTCACCATAGTGAAGGTCAAAGTCAAGTATGAAAGCGGTGCTGATTTTTCCCTGATGCATGAGATTTTCAATGGCCACAGCCATATTGTTAAAGAAGTAAAATCCCCGGCAACTGTCAGATGAGGCATGATGTTCCGGTGGACGAATGAGGCCAAAACTCGGGTCCCGCAAACCCGTTTCTACAGCGGCGATTGCCCCGCCTGCTGCCAAGGCGGCTATTTCATATAGGCCTTCGCTTCGAATCTGGTCGATGTGAAACTGACTGTGAACGAGGCCAATGACAGATTCATCAGCAGCGGTTGGCTCAAGGAAGGTTACATCATTTTCTATGGCGGTTACAATCGCTTCCATTCGACCACCCGCAGCTGCGGGATCGGACGTATACACCTCATATTTATCTTTGAATTCGGTAAGGACCCCACGACGATGTCCCCGAGCCGAGCCGGCCGGTTCACCGTTATGACGAATCGGTCGTTTTCGGAAAGTGAGTAGGCACAATCGCTGTAAGCATTGGCTTCACATCCGACGTGTTCCGCCACCGTCTCCCGGCGGGTACGTTGCAGGGATTCGGGCTGCGCAGTTAGGATTAAAGGTTTGCATCATTTAAAAAGGCCAAACGGGGTATATCCCGGTTGGCCGATCCCATGCCCCCTATGTTCACTCTTATCGACGGCATCTATACCAAGGAATGCGGTCCCAATATCGACGGTGCCGCTCGCAGAAGCGATGTGCTCGTGGCATCATCCGCGCCTTTCACGATGCGGGGGTCAACATCGACCCGGCCAAGCTATAGGACCCCCAACAATGGGCGCCGTCCTTTATGCGCAGGTATCAGAACCGCACGGAGTTTGATCGATCGCATTTTGAAATTGCCTAAATTGAAAAATTCTAACCACCCGTCGGTATCGACGATCAGTCGAAGGGGTAGTTCGTCTACCCCCTTTGCTTTTTCAGTAGAAAAAGAGTAAAGGAAAAACATGGCATCGAAAATTCATAAGGCGATTATGTAATGCCTTCCTGTTTCCGAACGGCCAGGGCAATGATTCCGCGGAGGGTTGTATGCAAAAAGAGTTTGTTGCTCATTACCGTAGTTGTGATGATGAAATTCAAACGGTGTGTGAACACTTAAAGGGTGTGGCCAAAATCAGCAAGTCATTTGCTGCAAAAATTGGACTTTCTGATGCCGGAGCGCTTCATGGTCTGCTCCATGATCTTGGAAAGTACAGCGAATCGTTTCAAACCTATATTAAGTCAGGATCCGGGCTGTTAAACCCTGATATCGACGATGCACCTGTGGATGTAAAGGCATTCAAAGGCAAAATCGACCATTCAACAGCAGGCGCCCAGTGGGTGTGGCAACGGTTTTGTAAATACGGCTTGCATGGGAAATTGGCCGGACAGATCCTGGCGGTCTGCCTGGCCTCCCACCACGGCGGATTGATCGATTGCCTCCAGGTGGAGGGTACAAATGGTTTTTTAAAACGAATTGGCAAAAGCCATGACACCACGCATTTCAAGGAATGCCTTGAAACAGGGGATGCCAAGTTCATTGATTCTTTGGAAAGAATCGCGACAGAATATTTTTTAAAAAAAATCTTAAAAAAAGTTGCCGCCGTTGTTTCCCCCGAAAAACAGGAACATGATCGCCTGAAACATTTCAGACTTGGATTTTTTACCCGGTTTTTGTTCAGTTGCCTGATTGACGCGGATCGAATTGATAGTGCTGATTTTGAAACGCCTGGAAATGTTCAATTGAGATGGAAAAAGCCTGTTGACTGGCAGATTGCCATAGACCGGTTGGAGGAAAAGCTTGCCGGGTTCGAAGCGCGAAACCGTGTGAATGAGCTTCGCAACGAAATTTCTCAACAGTGTCTGAAGAGAGCTTGTGATCCACAGGGAATATATACTTTGACTGTCCCCACAGGGGGAGGAAAAACATTTACTTCCATGCGTTATGCCCTGTATCACGCACAAAAGCATAAACTGGACCATATCATTTATATTATTCCCTATACTTCGATCATTGACCAAAATGCCAGAGAGATTCGAAAAGTTATAGAACAAGATGGAGATGAATACCCCTGGGTGCTGGAGCATCACTCCAACCTGGAGCCGGAACAGCAAACCTGGTATGCCAAACTCTCCTCGGAGAACTGGGATGCCCCTGTTGTTTTTACAACCATGGTTCAGTTCCTTGAGGTCCTTTTTGGTGGAGGAACCCGGGGCGCAAGGCGGATGCACAACCTGGCAAAATCCATCATCATATTTAATGAAGTTCAGAATCTGCCGGTCAATTGCGTCCATCTGTTCTGTAATGGATTGCAGTTTTTGGTGGATCATACCCATACCACAGCCATCCTTTGTACTGCCACCCAACCCTTACTGGATGGAGTGAATCCGGATTACGGTGTGCTTACAATTTCTCGAGAAAATGAACTTTCTGGTGACACAACCGCTCTTTTTAAGGAATTGAAACGAGTGGAGATTAAGGATTTGACTCGTAACGAAGGATGGGCTGAGGAAGACATCGCTGATTTGTCCTTGGAGCAGATGAGGGGAAAAGGCAACTGCCTCGTGATTGTCAATACCAAGGATTGGGCAAAAAAGCTGTATGAAAGATGTAAATCCCAGGTCGATAAAGAGGGCGTCTATCATTTGAGTACAAACCTTTGTCCCGCACACCGTAAAAAGGTCCTGAAAACAGTTAAGGAACGCCTTTTGAAAAACCTTCCGGTGCTCTGCATATCAACTCAACTCATCGAGGCCGGGGTGGATGTTGATTTTAATGCGGTGATTCGTTTTCTGGCCGGTCTTGACGCCATTGCCCAGGCTGCCGGGCGCTGCAACCGAAACGGAAACCTGAAAACAGCACAGGTATATGTCGTCAATCCGAGTGAGGAGGCCGTTGATTTACTTGAAGACATTAAAATAGGCCGGGACAAGGCAAAAAGGGTTCTTGGTGAGGGAGGACATGAGAGCTTTTTGAGCCCTTCAGCCATGGAGCGGTACTTTTCCTATTATTTTTATGAACGAGCCAGAGACATGAAATTCACACTTACTGCGAAACAGGCTGGGAGGAAAGACTCCCTCTTAAACCTGCTCAGTGACAACCCGCTCAACGTGGGCAGAGGGAAAGACCCCCAGAAGGTCAAATTCAGTTTGCAGCAATCGTTTAAGGCGGCAGGCAATGCTTTCAGGGCCATTGACGCACCAACCCAGGCCGTTATTGTCCAATATAATGAAGGTAAGGACATTGTGGCCGGACTCTGCGCCACCCCTGAGCCTTCCAGGGCATACGGATTGCTGAAAAAAGCCCAGCAATATTCGGTCAACCTTTTTCCCAATGTGTGGAAAAAATTAGATACGGCGGATGCAGTGCATCCGGTGCAGGATGGTGAAGAAATATTCTATCTGGACGAGCGCTATTACAGCCCGGAATTAAAGAAAGACCAGATTGACGGCAAACATTTCAACATTGCCAGACGAATGCTTGAAGGAGGGGGGCGGCAGGATATTTTCCTGGGAGCCAGGGACTGCCAGGGCTATGTGGAGCCCTGTCGCTTCGGTGATGGGAAGGGCTTTTATGATGACATTGACGAGTTGAGTTTCGGTCTCATGTTCCATAGCTTTGACTACCCGGATGAACAGGAAAAAATGAACTTGCCAGCCGGTTCTGGCAGGCTGTCATGAAAAAGGGCTTTCTTTATTTCCCCCGACCAGATGCCTGTGATAAACGGCGGCTTATCAGAAAAATGACGCCCAAACCATTCGGCCTGGAAAAAAATGTTCGGCCTGTGGAGAAAGAGGAGGCCCTGTTATGAGTTGGATGGCAAAGCTATACGAGACGTATGATAATATTGAGAGGATGGAAAATTATTACGATCAAAACCAATTGTGGCCGGTATCTCATTTTGTAAAAAATGCTCATATAGAGGTTGCTATATATAGCGATGGTAATTTCCTGAAAGGCAGAACAAAAATATTGCATGGTGAAGAGAGTCCGACGTTAATACCAGCCACGGAGTCATCAGCAGGTAGATCAGGGAAAAAAATAGCTCCCCATCCATTATGTGAAGAAGTCGGTTACTGTGCAATTGATCGTCCCAAAGCAGATCAAAATAAAGTGTTGGCCTATATGGAACAATTGAAGGAGTGGGCAACATCTAATTGGTCTCATCCCAAAGTGACGGCAATGTTGAACTATCTTGATAAGGAAACCTTTTGGAGAGACCTGAGCAATGAAATTGAATTTCCGATTATAGTAAAAAAGCTGAATGGAGAAAAAAAAAAAAAATCTGCGGAAAAGGCTTTTATCCGATGGCGAATAGAAAAACCTGGGTTAGTGGATAGCACCACATGGGAAGATGAGGATCTAATTCACTGTTGGATTGGATTTGACCAAGAAAAAAATAGTAAATATGGATTTTGCTATATCCAAGGAGAGAAAATCAGGCGGGCATCAAATCACCCTCGTTTTTTGAGATGGCCAGGTGATGGGGCCAAACTTGTTTCTTCAAATGACCACAGCGGATTTACATTCAGAGGCCGCTTTACCGATTCAAAGTCAACGATAGATAAAAGCGGCGTTCAAGCTGTAAATGTTAGTTTTGATGTTACTCAAAAAGCGCATAATGCACTCCGATGGCTTTTAAACGGGGAAAGATGTTTTCGCAATGGGGAGCAGGTTTATGTGGCCTGGGCAATATCAGGAAAAGAAATCCCGAAACCTCTAGAGAGCACCTGGGGACTTTTCAATGCAGATCTCACCATACAGGAAGAAGTAGAGCCGGAGGCTGAACAATCTTTGGACCATTCAATTGATTTGGGGGGCTATTTTGCCACGCAGTTAAAAAGA
>JAFDDL010000102.1 GCA_019310865.1 Deltaproteobacteria bacterium
GACCCTTGAAACCTACAAAGATGCACTGGACGAAAAAAGCACACTGGTGCTGTCGACCGATTCGGAATTTTTCAAATATTTGAAAGGGTATTCTGAAACGCGGTAACGGGTAGTCCCTACCCGGGCAATACTTGCCCGGGCTAAGCCTGCCCCCGGCCCAAACACTGAAAGCACCCCATCGCGAAAATAGGGTGCTTTTATTATTTTGAGGATACGAGGCAAATTGGGTTAAATCAGCCCGGTGGGGTGGGTATCCTTATTTACCTTTGCGTCGCTGATGCCGCGTGCGGGCCAGCAGTTTCCGGTGTTTATGTAGTCTCATTTTTTTCCTGCGTTTTTTAATGACACTACCCAAACGATCACCTCCAGTCGAATAATTTTAACCAAAAGATGTTCATACCATCATTAAAACACAATTGTCCACACATAATTTGGGGGACGTTCCCAACTTTTAAACTTTAATTTGTTCGAATTTGGGAATTTGGGGAACGTTTCTAACTTTTAAACTTATTGTCGGTAAGTACAATTAAGTTTAAAAGTTAAAACCGTCCCCCTTTGACGCTAAAGTTTAAAAGTTGGGAACGTCCCCTTTCTTGCCATGTTGCGTCGCCGGCATGGGTGTGATAGACAAAATGCCATGAACACAGCGATCGACAAGGCGCACCTGGCACAGTTCAGCAACCAGCAGCTCAACACCATCAACAACAGCGCCGCCATGGCCGAAGAACTGGTCAGCAACCATTATAAAATGTCGGCCAGCCAGTGGCTTCGGCGCCGCTATGACTTTAAAACCCTGGCAGACCTGTCCTCCGGTGAAATCGTGCAGGGGCCCTTTGCGCAAATCATCCGCTACGTGGGACACAAGCAGGATGCACCCCTTAGCTCGACCACCTACGATTTTTACAAGATCTGCCTTCAAGACCATTGCATTATCGGGGCACTTGAAACCTCGCCGATCATTGAGCTGCATCCGTTTTCCCTGTACATCACCACCCATGAGTTGATCCATATCGTGCGCTTCAGCAAGTTTTTATGCAATTTCGAGGCAACCGAAGAAGAAAAAATGATCGAAGAAGCCTGGGTCCACCGCCGGACCCGGGAAATCCTCGCGCCGCTCACCACACCGGGGCTCCCGGCGGTCCTGAATTTTTATGAAAAATGGCGAATTCCGCTCGATGAATTGGAGACTTTCTAAAAAAAATGCACCTTCTACGCTTGACAAGCCGAAAGCCTGATCTATATTTTTAGCAAATTAAGAACGCCCCAAAACGAATTAGGGGCTCGGTAACGGTAACATGTGAATTTGGAGGTTCCCCGTAAGATGCCGATATACGAATACGAATGTGACAGCTGTGGCGCAGTGAAAGAGGTCATTCAAAAATTTTCCGACAAGCCGCTCCGCGCATGCAGTCAGTGTTCAGGCAAACTTCGAAAACTCGTATCCCAAAGCAGCTTCCACCTGAAAGGCTCTGGATGGTACGTCACCGACTATGCCGATAAAAAACAATCCACCAAAGCCTCCCCCGAAACGGAAAGCGAAAAGCCGGCTGAACCCAAGAAAAAAACTGAGACAAAGACTGAGAAAAAGGAATGAGTCAGAAAAAACCGTTTTCTGATTCGATATTTACTATCAAAACGACATGATGAAAGGAGATGTTGAACAATGAAGCTTAAACCATTGCAGGACCGAATTTTGGTACAACGGGTAGAAGAAGAAACGACGACCAAGGGCGGAATCATCATTCCCGACTCAGCCAAGGAGAAACCGGCAGAGGGTAAAGTTACGGCTGTTGGCGCCGGCAAACTCAACGATGACGGAAAGCGCGTTGCACTGGAAGTCAAAAAGGGCGATCGGATCTTGTTCGGTAAGTACTCAGGCACGGAAGTTAAGATCGAAGGTGAGGAATACCTCATCATGCGTGAAGACGACGTACTTGGCATAATTGAATAACACATTGCGATGAAATGGAGGTATGAACAAAATGGCTAAACTCATTAAATACGATCTCAAAGCCAGAGAGGCGATGCTCACTGGCGTCAGAACGCTTTCCGACGCGGTAGTGGTCACCCTTGGCCCCAAAGGCCGAAACGTAGTAATCGACAAATCCTGGGGATCTCCCACCGTGACAAAAGACGGCGTTACCGTCGCCAAGGAAATCGAATTGGCGGACAAATTCGAGAACATGGGCGCCCAGATGGTCAAAGAAGTCGCCAGCAAAACCAGCGACATGGCCGGAGACGGCACCACCACAGCGACCATTCTGGCCCGTGCCATCTATGAAGAAGGACAGAAACTGGTCGCCGCCGGCAACAACCCCATGTCCATCAAACGCGGCGTCGACAAGGCCGTTGAAGTGGCCGTCAAAGAGCTCAAAAACATCAGTAAACCGACCAAGGACCAGCGGGAAATCGCCCAGGTCGGCACCATCTCCGCCAACAACGATTCAACCATCGGCAACATCATCGCCGAGGCCATGAACAAAGTCGGCAAAGAAGGTGTCATTACCGTGGAAGAGGCCAAGGGTATGGAGACCACCCTCGAGGTCGTGGAAGGCATGCAGTTTGACCGCGGTTACCTGTCTCCCTATTTCGTGACCGACGCGGAAAAAATGGTTGTATCCCTGGAAGAGCCGGTGATTCTGATCAACGAGAAGAAGATCAGCAACATGAAAGACCTGCTGCCGATTCTGGAACAGGTCGCCAAAATGGGCAAACCCCTCGTCCTCATTGCAGAAGACGTGGACGGCGAAGCGCTGGCAACCCTCGTTGTCAACAAACTGCGCGGCACGCTCAATGTAGCGGCCGTCAAGGCCCCGGGCTTTGGTGATCGCAGAAAAGCGATGCTGGAAGACGTTGCCATTCTCACCGGCGGCCAGGTGGTGTCCGAGGACCTGGGCATCAAACTGGAAAACATCACCATCAACGACCTGGGCCAGGCCAAGCGCATCACCATCGACAAAGACAACACCACCATCGTGGATGGCGGCGGTGTCCGGTCCGGTCTCGAGGGTCGCGTGAAACAGATCCGGGCTCAGATCGATGAGACCACCTCGGACTATGACAGAGAAAAACTCCAGGAACGTCTGGCGAAACTCATCGGCGGCGTGGCGGTCATCAACGTGGGCGCAGCCACTGAAACCGAAATGAAAGAGAAAAAAGCCCGCGTGGAAGATGCGCTCAACGCCACGCGTGCGGCCGTGGAAGAAGGGATCGTCGCCGGTGGCGGTGTTGCCCTGGTTCGCTGCCTTGACGCTCTGGATAAAATCAAAATTAAAGCCGCTGAAAAAATCGGTGTGAAGGTTGTGATGCGCGCCATTGAAGAACCGCTGCGTCAGATTGCCAACAATGCCGGTTTTGAAGGCTCCGTTGTCATCGACAAGGTGAAAAGCTCTGAGGGCGCCCAGGGTTACAACGCCGAAACCAACACCTACGAAGACCTCATCGAGGCCGGCGTCATCGATCCGACCAAGGTCGTGCGGTTTGCACTGCAAAATGCCGCATCCGTGGCGGGCCTGATGCTCACCACCGAGGCCATGATCGCTGACCAGCCCGAGGAAAAAGCCGATCCAATGCCGGGTGGCGCACCGGGCATGGGCGGTATGGGCGGTATGGGCGGTATGGGCGGAATGATGTAAGTCCGCGCCCGACCGACATCAGTCCACGATAAGCTCGAAGCCCCCTTGTGCGATGCAAGGGGGCTTTTTTTATGGAAAAAATGGAAAAGCTTGACAAAAACCGCCTGAAAAGGGTAATGATTTCGTGGTGATTACAGGTACTGTCGAATCAGCCGTCTGATTTTTTTTAAAAAAACGATCGATGGCAGCAGAAAGTGAGGTGTCGAATGAGAAATTGCCAGTTTTCGAGAATCGTCTGCTTGGGGATACTCTGCATGGCCATTACCATGATCTTTCCACTGGGGCTCGCCGCGCAGGAGACCCAGGAGGCGCTCGATCACGAAACCGGATTTTACTATACCGTCAAAAAAGGGGACACCCTGTGGGATATCGCGGAAAAGTTTTTCGATACCCCCTGGCAGTGGCCGGATCTGTGGGAAGAAAACAGCCAATTGCCCAACCCGCACTGGATTTACCCGGGCGATCGGCTTCGGCTGTATAAAAAAGACGGCAAGCTCTACATTGAGCGCGCCCCCAAAGAGCCGGCTGCACCGGTGGAAACTGTAAAACAGGCACCGGCACCGCCACCGCCGGCACCCGAACCGCCCTCTTTTCACTACAGTGCCATCGATCAGGTGGGATTTATTCGCAAACCGGCTGTCGACCCATACGGCGCGATATTTAAGGTCAAAGGCGACCGGGGCATGATCAGTACGGGCGACCGGGTCTATATCTCACGAACACAAGCCGGCAATCTGGTTCCCGGAACCTGTTATACGGTGTTTCGAACATTGGACGCGGTGGACGACCCAAATAATCCCAAAGAAACCCTGGGCGAGCAGCATTATCTAACGGGTATCGTTGAAATCCTCGAGCCGGAAGATCAGTATGTGATCGGCCGGATCGTTGAAGTGTATCGTGTGATTGAAGTCGGCGACCGGTTGATGCCCAAAATGAAGCGCTCACAAAAAATCACCCTGGCCCCACCCGGCGGCAACATTTCCGGTCAACTGCTGTTTTCCGAAGAGCACCAGGATATCATGGGCGAACACACCGTCGCCTTCATTGACAAGGGCGCTCAGGACGGGGTTGCCATCGGACAGCGATACACGGTCTATTACGAGGATGAAAAGAAACTGCATCCAAAGGACAAGGAATCGGTTCGCCTGGCGCCCGTTGAGTTCGGGTTGCTGCTGGTTCTGCACACCGAGCAGCAAACCGCCACCGTGTTAATCACCAGTTCGGATAAGGCCATCGAGCCCGGGGCGACCTTTTACGTGTCGGAAAAATAAAAAATGCGGCGTACTAAGGACTCAGTGATTGTAACCTGATGATTTTATAAAGAAATACCTGGCATCTTTAGCACTGTGGCTGCGGTAAACTCAGCATTATTTTTTTACCCCTGCTCCCACGTAACTCGTAAAACCTCCTGGTAGGTCGTCTCGCCCGCCAGGAGCTTTTCCACCGCATTTTCCCGCAGGCTCACCAGCCCCTCTTTGTGCGCCTGGCTTCGAATCGCCTCCAGATCCGCACCCTCGGTGGTAATGCGCTGAATCGATTCCGTAAACGGCATCACCTCAAACACAGCGCTACGGCCGCGATAGCCGGTCCCCCGGCATTGTTCACACCCGCTGCCCCGGGACAGTGTCACCGGCTGATTTCCGGCAACACTCAGGCCCAGCGTTTTAAGCTCGGCCGGATTCATTTGAAACTGCTCGATGCAATGGGGGCAGATTTTCCGAACCAACCGCTGGGCCAGCACCGCAACCAGGCTCGACTGAATAAGATAGGCCGGAATGCCCAGATCCAACAGGCGCGTGACGGCAGAGGACGCATCGTTGGTGTGCAGCGTTGAAAAAACCAGATGCCCGGTCAATGCCGCCTGAACGGCGTTTTGGGCCGTTTCCAGATCCCGGATCTCACCGATCATGATCACGTCCGGGTCCTGGCGCAAAATATTTCGCAAAATAGTGGCAAAGGTGATGTCCAGTGCCGGCTGAACGGCGATCTGGTTGAACTCCTCGTGAACCATTTCGATGGGATCTTCAATGGTGGTCAGATTGATTTCCGGAGTGGCCAGATGCTTGAGTGTCGAATAGAGCGTGGTTGATTTGCCGCTTCCGGTGGGACCGCACACCAGAATGATTCCGTGGGGCCGGTTGATGCTGCGGTTGTATTTAATATGATCCTTTGCGGAAAATCCGAGATAGACCAGATCCTGAAACATGATATCCGGGTCCATCAGGCGCATGACCACTTTTTCACCAAAGGCCACCGGAATGACCGAGACCCGAATCTCGACGGTCTTGTCCTCTTTTTCAGTTTTGATTCTTCCGTCCTGGGGGCGCCTTTTTTCCGCCATGTCCAGCCGACTCACGCCCTTGATGCGACTGACCATGGCGGAATGAACGGTCTTTGGAAGTTCATAGACCGTGTGCAGCGTGCCGTCGATTCGCATTCGAACCAGACTCACTTCCCGCTTGGGCTCGATGTGAATATCGCTGGCACGCTGATCAAAGGCGTAGCTGAACAGGTGGTCCACCGCATTGATGATATGATGGTCGGTGCTTGGCAGCTCATCGGCATCGCGAAGCCGGACGAACTGCTCGAGGTTTCCCAGATCCACCGCCGGCGGGGCGAACTGGTTTTCGGCGGCGGCAATGGAATGTTTGAATCCAAAAAACTCGTTGATGGTTTTGACAATATCGGTCTTGGTGCTCACCACCGCGTGCACCTTCAAATTACTGGCCCGGGCGATGTCCTCCATGATCTCAACATTGAACGGGTTGGCGGTGGCCACGGTCAATGCCCCGTCCTGGATGGCAATGGGCAAAACCAGGTGTTTCATGGCAAAGGAGCGCGGGATGGTGGTGGTCACCACGTTCAAGTCGAGCTTGAGCGGATCGATCTTTTTAAACGGCATGCGCCACGATTTGGCCAGCGCCTGGAATATAATGTCCTCATCGAGCCCCTTGAACTTATCGTCCGCCCGCTGCAGATTCATGGGAATCAGTACATCGACGATGGTAATCGGGTTGCGGATCTTATTATCGGCGGCGTCGGATTTCTGATGCCGGCTTCGCGTATTCACCAGCCGCTTTCTAAGGCTGGCTTCCTTTCTCAGGATTTCCGATGCCTGGGACTCGGTGATGTGGCCCGCCGTTAACAGGGCCTTGCAGACGGCCATCGGTGCAAATGGATCTTTCATGATGATTCCCATATTCTAAACGCAATAAAGGTACAAAATTCGTTCATCTATCGATTATGTTTTCGGTACTTTCCCGAATTTCCTGTAGGAATAATTTGCGAAAATTTAAGGGACGTTCCCAACTTTTAAACTTTAGAGTTTAGGGGACGAGAGTTTAGGGGACGTTCCTAGAGTTTAGGGGACGTTCCTAACTTTTAAACTTTATTATCTTTTGAATTTTAAAAGTTAGGAAAATTGGGCACTAGATAGACTGCTGCCACGAACCCGCCACCATCTCAATCTCAACCTGCGGGCCGGCAGCTTCATTAAAGGCATCCACGTATTCACCCACCAGTTGAACCACCGGCGACGTCCCGATCACCTGAATACCGCCGGCGCCGGCGATGATCTGCCCCGTTACCACCGGTTGCATGCTGTCGCCGGCCACGTCAATGACAAAACTGATCGCATTGGGCGCATAGATCACCCCATTTATGCGGGCATCCCCGGACAGTGACACGCGCTCGCCTTCCACAAAAATAATGCCCCCGAGCATTCTGTCGCCCGACAGACTCAAATCCCCTTTGACATGGATGATATTGGGCACGGTGTTGGTGGGCGGATCGCGCCAGAAGCTGGTTTGCCCCGCCAGTGCCTGGTCCGCCTGCTGATTGTCCAGGGATGGGAAAAAACCCGAAGCCATTGCCGCCAGCGATCCCAGATTCACCGTTGGCATACCGGCATCGGCGTCAATCATGCGATCCCCCGGCCGCCCCTGGTCGTCAATACCCCGAATCGGCTGTCCCCCATTCCCCGTGACCGGTCCAGCTGTCACGACTGCCTTGCGCGGTGAATCAGCCGGCGGGCCCACCGCCGCAGACACCGATACCAGGCAGCCAAGCTGGGCGGTGGCATCCCGGGCCGTTCCGGTGATGGCCAATCCCACCACCGACGCCGGAAGCGTGTCGTCATAAAGTCCCTGACCGTCATCGATTCGATCTGAGATGACAACCCGGTAGTCGCCCAGAGCAATCCCCAGATCCATTTGCCCGGCAAAGGTTCCGGGACCGTCAACGTCGTCTCCGCGCCACAGGGGATCTTGCTTCAACTGCACCATGGCCAGCTCCAGCCCGGCCTCTGCCATATAGAACGCTTGAAGCTGCTTTGTATAATTGAACACGATTTTCTGGTTCAGGTGGGACAGGGAATGGGCCGCAACACCGATCATCAGCAAAGTTGACATGATCATCAGGCACAGCACCAGGGCCATGCCGCGTTCATCGGTAAACCGGTTTCCACACATTCCGTACTCCTTAAAATTACCAATCACTGGATGCACTTTTCACTCAGCACTTAGCACTCAGCACTCAGCACTCATCGATTAAGGTCACGGCAAGCTTATTATCACCACATCCGACCGCTCACTTCGATTGAATCCATGATCCAAGGCCTCAACAACATACCAATAGGTGTGACCGGCAGCCGGCGCCGAGTCGACATAACCTGTACCACCACCCGGAATCAGGGTGTCGTTGAGCTGTTGATAGCCGGCGGCAGCGATTTTCCGGTAAATGTCATACCCGGCCAGATCACAGTCCAGGTTGTCATCCCAGGTGATGGTCACATCCCCAACGCCGGAGACCAATGCCGCCGCTGCGGTCGGCTGATCGGGCGGTTCGTCGTCTGAAACGGACAACTCCGGGGACCGGGGCCCGATACCACCGCTGTTAATGGCGGAAACCGCCACGTAAACCGTGGCCGATGGCAGATCACTGACATTCAGGACATATCCTGCCGCATCCCCGGTACCCACATCCTCATGGAGGCCGAACACGCCCGGCACCGTATCGTAATAAATGCGATACCCGGTAACGGCGCAATTGCGATCATCCAGCTGATCCGAACCGACGCCGGTCTGCACCGGGTTCCACGACATGAAAACCTCGCATTGAAAGGCGCCGGTCAACCCGGCATGCACGGTCAGGCCGTCCGGTGCTGCGGGTCGATCGCAGGTGGATGCGCTTTGCAGCGTTTTGGTGTTTCGGATTGCCACCACTGTGACCACTTCCAGCGTCCCGCGACTGCCCCGGCCGGCCATACGAAGATCCGGCTGATCGGTTAACGCGGTGAGAACGATCTCGATGAGTCGATCCGAGCGCATCCTGAGCTTCAAATCCGAAATATTGTCCGCCACCGGCTGAAACCCGCCGGCATTGATCTTTCGTTTCAGTACCGGATGCCCTTTGGTATGCCGCTTGAACTTAGGATCATTGGCATCATTGAAAACCGCATAGCTAACGATGCTCAATTCGCCCACCGGGGTACCGGCTGTATGAGACGAAGGCAGGGATTGATATCCCGTGGTCAGCGGGTCCGTATCGATCGTTAAAGTTCCCCCATTGATGGCGCGCACCGTTGCAATCTGCGACAAGTATCCGATATGCACCAGATCCCCGATCCGATACTGGCTACGGGTGCGGCTCGCGGACAGCGTCAAGCCCAGGGAGGTCCCGGTCGCCGATCGGGACAGCGTTGTCGGATTGGACGACCCAGGAATCATGCATAAAAAGGTAACCATATCGGGAAGGCCCGGATTTGCCGCGGTGATTTTGGGATTGGCATCCAGGACCACCGCCATGGGAAGCGTGGGGATGTAGCGGGCTGGAACCCAGTCGCCCAGATGATCCAGAACCCAGGGATCCACGGCCTTGTAGCCGGCCATTTTCAGCTCCCGAGTCATCATCTCCAAGGCCGGGCGCACATTTTGATCGCGCTCCATGCGCTCATCTTCCCGAAGAT
>JAFDDL010000729.1 GCA_019310865.1 Deltaproteobacteria bacterium
ATCGACACACCAGTTCCATCTGATCTTCCACCACAGCCTGGTATTGCTGTTTTGTTTCATACAGGACCATTTCCTCTTCTTTCTGATGCGTAATATCCCTGCCGATGGCCTGGATCTCCGTCACGGCATCCGAATCATTAAAAAACCCCCGGCATACCCACTGCATCCATGCTGCCGGCCCGTTTCCTGAATCTTCACCATTTTCAATGGTCAGTATCGGGTACCTTGGGGTCAATGTTTTCAGCATACGCTGGATAATATTCCTATCCTTTCGGATTAGAAGCAGGGATAAAAAATGCTTTCCAATGAGTTCGGCAGGGTTTTTCTTGAAATGATGACAGCAAGCTGGATTGGCGTAAGCTATTTTTAAATCAGAACAAAAATGGCATATGAATTCGGATCGTCTAAAAGAAACGGTTGGCCTTGCTTGGTAGCATCGGTTTGTTTCCATGGTATATTTCCAAAGATATCTTGTGTTGCGATTTCCATTTCGGTCATTTTTAATGGCCATTATATGACTATTATTTGAGTATTGCAAGTTGAGCATTATTTAGACATAAATCATTAATAATAATACATTGGTAAAGAATAGCTTCGATAAAACTTTACAACAGGAGCAGGTAAAAAATGATTAAAGAGGATAAAACCATCGTTAATTCTTGGAATGAGTGGGATCCCCTGAAACATGTCATCGTGGGCAGGGCAGATGGCTGCCATATCCCGCCGCCGGAACCGGCCGTAGAGTGCAAGGTCCCCTCCGATAGCGACATGAAAGGCCGGTGGGGGCGCAGGCCTGCGGACTCCATCGAAAGGAGTAACGCCCAGTTGGACGGCTTTGCCGAAATCCTTCGGAAACGAGGGATTCGAGTGGATCGGCCCACGCCCCTGGATTTCAGCATGCAGGTTAAATCGCCGGATTTTGAAACCCAGTCCATGTTCGGCTGCATGCCCCCTAGGGACGTAATTGCCACCGTGGGAAACGAAATGATAGAGGCCACCATGTCTTATCGATGCCGGTGGTTTGAATACCTCTGCTATCGACCGTTGCTCGAGCAGTATTATCAGGAAGACCCGAACATGCGATGGGAGGCTGCCCCCAAACCGCGTCTTACGAATCGTTCCTATAAAGCAGACTACCTGACCCGGATTATGACCATCGAAGACCGGCTGAAGCTGACAGCCGCAAAAGATTTTGTTACTACCGAAGTGGAGCCGCTGTTTGATGCCGCCGAACTGTCCCGTATGGGAAGAGATATCATCGTTCAGCATGGTTTTACAGCCAATCTATCCGGAATCGATTGGTTGCGCAGTCATTTCCCTAATCATCGGATCCACGCCATGAATTTTCCGGGTGATCCTTACCCGATTCATATCGACTGTACTCTGGTGGCCCTTCGACCTGGTTTAATACTTAACAATCCAATGCGAAAAATACTTCCAGAGCACAGAGAATTCTTCGAAAGAAATGATTGGGAAATTATCGAATCCGCGAAGCCCGCCCATGATTCACCTCCTCCGTTATGCTATTCCAGCACCTGGTTGTCGATGAATACGTTTAGTTTAGACCCGCAGACGGTATGTGTCGAAGCAAGTGAAGTGTATCAGATGGAGCAATTGGATAAGCTTGGTTTCGAAGTTGTCCCGGTACCTTTCAGGGATGCATATCCGTTTGGTGGCGGTCTTCATTGCGCGACGGTAGATGTTTACAGGGAAGGCGGCTGCGAGGAGTATTTTCCAAAACAGATCGATGGATTTTAATTGTAGCGTATCCTATACAAATCCTCAAAAGGCTTTGGCTACAAACCGTACTTTTTCATTTTCTGATATAATCCCGTACGATGGATACCCAGCAACTCAGATGCCCTAACCTTGTTCCGGTTCGCGGTTTCCAAGGCGTGAACGATTGCCTCGCGTTCGGTTTCCGCCATGAGGGCCTTCAGCGAAGACAGGCGGGTTGTGGAGAGGGTTTTTTCGGTTGCTTCCCGCAGGGAAATCGGCAGATTCGTCAGCTCGATCCGATCTCCCCGGCACACAATCAGGGCCCGCTCCGCAACGTTTCGGAGTTCCCGGACATTCCCCGGCCAGGTGTACCGCTGTAATGCACTCAGCGCATCCGGGGCCACAGCGGGGGACGACTGTTTTTTGCCCAGTGAGAGTTTTTCAATTAAATGTTTAAAAATGAGAGGGATGTCCTCCTTGATGTCCCTGAGAGCAGGAATGTTGATCGTAATTACGTTGATCCGGTAATGAAGATCCAGGCGAAACATCCCCTTGCTGACCATTCGTTCGAGATCCTGATTGGTGGCGCTGATGACTCTGAAGTCTATCCGGCGGGGCTTATCGCCACAAATAAATGGTGCCCCTGTCGGCCAGTTCGAATTTGCCCGGTTTTCCGCTGCGCCCAGCGCCGGTAAAAGCCCCTGGCTCGTAACCGAACAATTCCGCCTCGATGAGATCCTTGGGAATGGCAGCACAATTGACACGCACAAAATTCTGTCGCCACCGTTTGCCGGCCCGGTGAATCGAATGGGCGAACAATTCCTTTCCCGTCCCCGACTCGCCGGTGATGATCACCGAAGAATCGGTTTCCGCGGCCTGATTCGCCAGCGCCTTTGCCTCCTGAATGAGCACCGAGTTTCCGATAATACTCTCGAAGGAATATCGGATGCCGTATATCTGCTTCAGCGCCTCTTTGTAATAATCCAGGTCTTTTTCCA
>JAFDDL010000103.1 GCA_019310865.1 Deltaproteobacteria bacterium
ATTCTCCAACCGCTTGATATAATATTGTTCGTAATTGGAGACAATGAAATCAACAAAATCAATGACCATCAATTCCTTGGACTTGTAGTAATGAACCAGAAGGCTGGGGCCGACCCCAAGGCTATCGGCCACCTTGGCCAGGGTGGTACCGGAAAAACCGTGTTCGTTGACCACCTTGTAAAAATGCTCCATGATCTCCTGTTTTCTGATGTCCTTGAGTTTTAACACGGCACCCCTCTCGGTGGCGATTGATCTTGAATGTTAATGTTGTTTCTTGTATGACCATTCAATATTTTTGATGAATGTACAATCAATTTGCTAAAAAGTCAACGCCCATTATCATGTCCCGCGCGCATCTGGCCAAAATGGGCGTCGATGCCACCCACGATCTGAACTCCCAGGTGTTCTGGCTCGATGCGCGCCGGTGCCTGCGGCCCATGCTGGCGCCGCATCTGTATTACGTGCTCAAGGATCTCCTGCGCCTCTGGGAAAAGCCGGTGCGCATATTTGAAGTGGGGCCGTGTTTTAGAAAGGAGACCCAGGGCGCCCAGCATGCCAACGAGTTCACCATGCTAAACCTGGTGGAGATGGGACTGCCGGAGGCGAATCGATCAGACCGGCTTGCGGAACTGGCGGCTCTTGTCATGAAAACGGCCGGTATCAGCGACTATGAGCAGGAAGTGGAATCTTCGGCGGTGTACGGTGACACGCTGGACATTGTTGCCGGAAGGGACCGGCTGGAAGTGGCCTCAGGCACCATGGCCACGTACCCGGGCGTTCCGGACTCAATAGACGTTACGGAAGCAGTGCGGCGTCTCTTTGCACAGCTGATGAACGCGGACGCGGATGAGATCGCCATTGCGGGAACAGGGCGTGGATGTGGGCGCCGTGCCCCTTGAGACATCGACTTCTGCGGCCTACAACGGGGACCTTTTCCGGGTTGATCCACATTTCTACAATAATCAGGAAGATATTGATCGTTTTCTGGCGGGTGTGGATGCTTTTTTCAATAGCCGGTAACCCCTAAAAACATGCCTCCCATGGTTCTGGACGCTGCCAGCGATATTATCACAAGGTTATTGTCGCCTGTTTTGTATCGTTGGACAATTGATACCTCACATACTGAATTTTTCCACCTTCAAAGCGATAAATCACGCTGTGGTGGGTTTGGCCGGTACCATGGGTGCTCTCAGGTGTCAAATAAACAACCGGGCCGCGAAGCAGGTTAAATATATCCGCATCACGCACCGGGGCACCATCCACCAATGCCTGTGCTTTTCGGCCCCGCACATCTGACATGGCAAGGGGTTCCATCGGATTCACCGGGTCCGGTTTGCCGTACAAGCAGGTGTTGGCATGGCCCATGGCGTTGCCTTCTTTAAATGCAAAAAATTCCACCCCGGCTTCAATAAACACGGCACGCCGGGCGTCTGTGATGCCGTAGGTTGTGCCGGCAGCCGGCCTATGCGTTCTGATAAAATCGATAATTTTATCGATGGACTCGAGCATCAGGCATTCTTTCATCACGCCCAGCTGCGGATAACCGCGCTCCCCATCAGGAATCACTTCAGAAATGGTGTTAACGGACATGGCAATATCGTGATTATTGCATCCCATTACAGTTGGGACACCGCTGTAACCAAAAGTGATCATCGTCGTATCTTTAATTCTCTGCTTGGTCGCCAAAGTGTAAGGTGTAAAAGGGCTGAAGTAATCCTGGTTTTGAAACAAAGCGCCATTTCCCTGGCCATCAATTTGCACCCCGGTGGTGCAGCCAGTTGCAAGGGCATCGATAAAATTTTTAATCGTGTCATTATGACACATAATATAATACAGAAAAGAATCATTTTCGACCATGGCGTAGATCAGCTTAAAATCTTTCTCGGACCCGTCGGCGATGCCTTCAAGCTCCTCCACATACAGCGGTGTGCCCTTTCTGGCGTTTTCAAGCAACCGGGATTCGGCTGTCATATTTCTGGCGAGTTGAAACACTTCTTCGATGGTGGTTTTCCCAATTTCAGCATAAATTCCGGCCCAACCATTGAGCATTTCTTCGACTTCATGTTTGTATGTGTTTCCATGGACCTGTCCCTGGTGAAAAATAGAGCCGTTCAGTAGTTCAATATAATTTTGCATCGTAAATCGCCCTTCAAAAAATTTCGAGAATTATGAGCGCCGTTTATTCCATTTCCTGTGTAGCGCCTTGTTTGCCATATAGAAAAAATGCCAATAGGATAAGAACCAGACAAGCAACGAAGCCGATTAAGGAAGCATTCAACATCCGGAGCACTATTGTTTAAACACCCACACGGTTTCCCGTTCAACGGTTTTAAAAAACCGACAGCTTTGTTTTTTCATCGTGTACCATTGCGCCATCGTATACACTACAAGTTCTGCCGGAACCGGCAAACTGGTCGAATCCCAATCCAGGGGGCGCGTCATAAATGGCCTATCGGCCATCTTAACGATGGATTATTGATAACCGCTTAATATGACGAAATATCATGATATCCCTAAAACAACAAGTTGTTATCCGATCTGTGCTGGTTTTAACGATTTGATTGACATTACGATTAAGATACTCATTTTATTAAGTAAAGAAATAATTCACAAGAGGTGACGCCCATGAATGAGAAAAAAATAGGCTTTGTTCTTGCGTTTATGTTCCTTGCAAGTTTGCTTTTAATTAATAGCCCTGAACTATTCAGCGCTGACAGCCCGGAAACGAACGAAGCGCCGAAAAAAGACACAGCGGATTCTGACGAGGTGGATCATCTGCAGCAATTAATATTCTTGGCGTTTCACACGCAATATTATGAAGAATCCACGGATGCATTAAACCGGATTGTCAAAACCGGCGATACGCGTTTTGTCGCCGGCCTGATCGATCTGCTTCGGTATAACCGCCAGCTGACATTACCCATCAGCCGGGGCTTAATCAAACTCACGGGCAAAAACATGTTTCCGGACTGGGGAGACTGGGTCGAATGGGCCGGCCGACATCCTGAGATAAAAAGTTTTGATGATTATCCCGTATGGAAGGCGCGCCTGTATGAGCAGTTTGATGAAGGATTTAAGCGTTTTTTGTATGCCGATGTAAAAATCGCACCCGGCTCCCGGGTTGAAGAAATCGTCTGGGGCGGCGTGCGTGTGGACGGTATTCCCGCCCTGGATAATCCCAAGATGATCGACGGCAAAACCGCCGATTACCTGGAACCCGGCGAACGGGTGTTTGGGGTCAGCATCAATGGTGACACCCGCGCCTACCCTGCCCGCTTTTTAGACTGGCACGAGATGTTCAATGATGTCGTAGGCGGTACGCCGGTTGCCATGGCCTACTGAACGCTAAGTGGTGCAGGGGTCCTGTACAAAACCAGCGTGAACATCAGTCAGTTGCCCAAAGGCTATGCATTAAGCGGGGGAAAAGGTCCGCATCCCATACCAAAGGATTATTTGACCTTTGGTTCATCCGGCTTGCTCTATCGCAGCAACAAACTCATGTATGATCGAAACACCGACACCTTGTGGCATCAGATGTCGGGAACACCGGCATTGGGTCCTCTGGTGGGAAGCGGTATTCAACTGGCGCAGATGCCGCTGACCCTAACCACCTGGAAAGCATGGTATGCCGATCATCTCGACACCAAGGTGATGGCTTTTGACACCGGTTATAAAAGAGATTACGGCGTCGACGCCGCCTATCGCGAATACTTTGACAGTCCGGATACCATGTTCCCGGTCTGGCGACGCAGTGACTTGTTGCCCACCAAAACCTGGGTGTTTACCCAAATCATCAACGATCATCCCAAGGCCTACCCGCTTTCGGTATTAAAAGATAAGCGCGTCGTCAATGATGCCCTCGGCGGCGAAAACCTGGTGGTTCTCTACGACAACGGCGGCCATGGTGCCCGGGCGTATAAACGCGGAACCCATCGGTTTTCCGTTTCCGGCACGGATTCAGATTCTCACATCAGAGATGAAGCCGGTAACAATTGGCAGGTAACGGAGAACGCCCTGATGCGCTCCAACGAGCAGTTGACGCGCCTGCCGGGGCACATGTCCTTCTGGTTCGGGTGGTATAGTTTTTATCCCAAAACAGAAGTATATGGTTTCCCAGCGTCCGGTTAGAAGCGGATTCCGGGTTATGCATTGAGTTGATCCAGACAATGGGATAACTGGGGTGAAAAAAAGGAGACCCCTATGACATCCCACCCGGAACAAATGGATCCATCCCTGCCATTGAAGAACAAGGTCGCCATCGTGACCGGCGCCGGCCGCCCCAGGGGCATCGGTAGAATGTCCGCCCTTAAACTGGCCGAGCTCGGCGCCCATGTTGTGGTGACCGATATTGGAAAAAAACGTCAGGAGCTGGTTGTCTCCGGTGAAGAATGCAGCCTTGGAATCGGTGATGATTTTAATCAACTTGCCGGCCTGTCCCAGGAAATTGAAAAATTCGGTGTAAAAAGTCTTGCCCTGGCCGTGGATGTCACCGATGCGGCTCAAATCGATGCCTGTGTGAAAAAAACCTGCAGCACCTTGGGCGGTGTGGATATTCTGGTGAACAATGCCGGAACCGCCGTGGGCATCGGTCCATTCTTAGAGATTCGGGCCGACCAGCTGGACCTGGCCTATCAGGTCAATCTCAAAGGCATGCTAACATTCTGCCAACTGATCATTCCGCAGATGAAACGCCGGGGGGGCGGTTCGATTATCAACATGTCTTCCCAGGCAGGCCTGGGGGCGCTGCCCGGATACGGCGCCTATACCGTCACAAAGTTCTCCGTGGTGGGTCTCACCAAACTCATTGCCGCTGAATTCGGCCCGGACAACATTCGCTGCAATGCGGTGTGCCCCGGCATCATCGACACCATGATGAACGATTACCAGATTCAATTCACCGCTGCCCGGGGGGGGATGACCGAAGATGAGGCCACTGTTGTCATGGTAAACGATGTGGCCATGCAACGGTTTGGCCTGCCGGAGGAAGTGGCCGATACGGTGGCCTGGCTGGCAGGACCTGCCGCCGGCTATGTAACCGGCGAGACCATCCAGGTGGCCGGCGGACTGCCGGCTGGGTTGTAAATTTATCATGGGGGAAAGCGGATGAAGGGCACTGTGTGCATTTCAGCAACTATGCAGATTATTTTATCAAAGAAATGCAATTGGGGACCTATCGATCATGGCAGGAGATGTTGAGCTTGCTGGATGAGCTTGAAAAATCCCCCATTTACCACTGCGTTGGAAACATGAGAGATGTCCACTGGATGTGCAACTGCTGCTGAGCTGATGGGGTTGACCGCGGCCAGCTTTCTTGTTGCGGGGAACATAGAAAAAATCCAGCCCCGGCGGTTTGCGCTTTTCGCAGCGGCCATCATCGTGACCGGTAATACCGCTTCGGGTTTTCTCTCTCATGCAGGCCTCTGAGCTCACGGTTGTTCTGCTGGTGTTCATCGGCATCCCGCTGGCTTCTTCCGCCGTCGGTCCGCACGGTGCCTATGTCGCCATGGGTGCAATCGGCATTCTCGCCTTGCCACTATTGTTGTGGCTTCCAAAACAAAGCCCGACAGGCGCCAGAGAGCAAAGCGAACGTCTGACCCAAAAAAATGGCGTGGGAGGCATCGCAATTCTATTGTTCATTGCGCTCTTCCTCGAGGTTATCGGAGCCAGTGGTTTGTGACCGCCCTGTTTTTACTGAGCATGGTTCTGTTTGTATATCCGGCACGCAAAGCGGATAAAAAGTCAAAAGCAGGCTGAAAAGCCTTAAAACACCAACGTTTACAATATCTCCCATGCCGACGCAGTCTGCTCCGCCAGGTAGGTTTTTAAATCGACTCCCTTGCTCAGCAGGTGCGTCATCCCATGGGCCCGGTGGTGAGGCCACAGAATATCATCCTTTTCCAGAAAACTGCAGGCACCCACCCCGGGGGCAATACGGCCGGCGCCCGGGATGTCCGCCATATCAGGTGGACGAATACAATTGCGGATACCATCTGTGGTGATAAAAACAGACTTGCATTCACCATCTGGAGATGGTAATTTATCCAATTAAGGAATAAAAAATGTTTGTTAAATCAAAAGGAACCCGTTCATGAGTTATAACAACCTTCGGCAAATTTCCAATGATTTACTGGATGAAGTTCGAACCCTGAGCTTCATCCGGCATGAGATATACGACAACCTTGAGCCTCCCAAACAAAAAACGGTTATCGTCAAAGGGCCAAGAGGTATCGGGAAAACAACTGCCATTATGCAATTTATGGCGGCGAAGAGAGACCAGGGCAAGACCGTCCTTTATTTATCCGCCGACAGTGTTTATTTAAGTGATTCGCTGGATAACGTGGTCATGAAATTCAATTCAGGGGGCGGAGAATATCTGGCAGTTGATGAAATTCACAAATATCCTGAATGGGACCGTTATGTAAAAAGCATCCTCGACTCTTTCCCGAAAATCAAATTGATAACATCCGGCTCTTCATCACTTTCTATTGAACAAAAGTCTGTTGACCTGAGCCGAAGGCATTTGATGTTCAATGCAAGGGGGATGAGCTTCCGTGAATATATCCTGATGAATTATCAGATTGATGTGAAGGCTTTTACACTAGAGCAAATAATTGACGATCATGAAGATATCTCCTACGGAGTCCTAAGCAAACTTAAGGGGGAAAAAATTGATATCATCGACCTGTTTCATTTGTATCTCCGGGAGGGATATTTCCCATCACGAGTAGATTACCAAAGTGTTGGACATTATTACCAAAGTTTACTGAACGCTCTTGCCAAGGTCATTGAAGAAGATATATTTCTCAGCTGCAACGGTGTGGACAAGCAGTCATTACAGAATATGAAAAGACTTCTCCGACATATTTCCAGCAAATGCCCGTTTACGCCAAACATCAGTGAACTGTCCCGAAGTCTTTCGATTGCCAATGACAACACGTTAAAAAAATATCTTCTGATACTAAGCGATGCGGATGTATTAAGAAACCTGTATCGGCAAGATAAAAGTCATAAAGATTTCCCTCGTCCTGAAAAAATTTTCCTGGAAAACACCAATTATATGTACGCTCATTCAGATGATACCGATATTGGTAATGTCCGGGAAACATTTGTAGCAAACGCCCTATCAAAAAACCATTCCATCACAGCCCCAAGACAGGGTGATATCCTGGTGGAGGATAAATACCTTTTTGAAGTTGGTGGAAGGGGTAAGAAGCAAACCCAGATAAAAAAGATTTCCAGGGCTTATATTGTTGCTGACAATATTCTTCAGGGCAACAAGAAGAAAATTTCGCTATGGGTTCTGGGGTTGATGTGGTAACTATTTCAACGGCAACTGCCGTGACAGGCATTCTAATGTTACGATAAAACCGTTACAATAGATACATGAGTCAAACTAAACCATAAAATTTTTTCATGGGGGAAAAAGTGAAAACATGCGATAAAGAAGCGGAAGGGATTGATGACACAGATGTAGACCCTGTCTACATGCAACTTGCCTCAAAGATTGAGGACGCTGATTCTTATTATGCGCCGAGAATACTTGAAAGGATTGTGAATGTTGAAGAAACAAAACTTTTGCTGGACTTACCGGCTACTTCAGAGGAACTAAGCCTCAAACGAGGGATTGATAAGCAAGCCTTAGACGCTATTCTTAAAGAACTGATAAGAAAAGGAATCTGCATTAAAACCGTCAGTGGCAAAATAAAGTTTCTTTCGCACATGGTGACCATTCAGGATATTGCCGGTGCCAATCCGAAATATGATGAAGAGCGTGGTGAGGCGTTTTTTGAACTCTTCAAAAAATTTCGACTGCAGAGTAAATATCTTTCTGATGTTGCTGAAAGCTATCTGGAAATTAATGAGGGGCGGCCGTTCACGAGGGTGCTGCCCCGGTGGAAGGCCATCAAGAACATCCCCGGGGTCATGCCATGCGAAGATTTGAGGGAAATACTGAAATTTTACGATGGGATACTCAGTAGCTCGCGGTGCGGTTGCAGGCTTATGGTTGCCGACAGGCATTGTGCAGTGAATGTGGGCACACATGCTGATGAAGGGCATTGTGTGCATTTCGGCAACTATGCTGATTATTTTGTAAAGGATATGGATTTGGGGACCTATCGATCATGGCAAGAGATGTTGAGCTTGCTGGATGAGCTTGAAAAATCTCCCATATACCACTGCGTTGGCAACCTGAGGGATGTCCACTGGCTGTGCAATTGCTGCCCATGCTGCTGCGATATCAATATGCCACTGGCCCGAACGCCCGGAATAAATCTCAAGGATGCGTTGGCTCCCAGTCGTTTTTTGGCCATTCTCAATGGCGACAAGTGCACGGGGTGCAATATTTGTATCGGGAAATGCCCGTTTGAGGCAATTGATGAGAGCGGAGAGCGGAAAAAAGTTGAAATCAATGCGAAGAAATGTATGGGCTGCGGCACCTGTGTAATCAACTGCCCTGATAATGCGCTCAAGCTCAAAATCGTTCGGCCTGCTGAACACATCCCCGAGGCCGGAGCCCAATACCTTGACGGGGTTATTGAAGTGGAGAATTGGACTACACCGGAAAGCTATTTTAACCCTACAGTTGCATAAAAAACATGATAAAGTATTACGCTCTTGACCAGATTGAACGGGCCATGCAAGACCCGGAGAAAGGTCTTGTATCAAAACCCGTTCTGAGGTCCTGAGAAGTTATAGAGGGGAAAAACATATGCCACTATTTCATTGCCCGTTAGGAGCAGGATTCTATGAAGGCAAAGGTTGTATAAAATGCGGGCTCTGCCAGGCCAAGTCAAAGGAGGAAGCGGTAGCGGCCTCGAAGATAATGCGAGAATACCTCAGGTCACACGCCACCGATCGCCAGCGGCTGTATGTCATAAAGAAAATTGCCGTATGTGGTAAAGGGGGTGTGGGCAAGAGCACAATCACTTCGCTGATGGCAACCACTCTTGAGGAATACGGCTATAAAGTAATTGTGATAGATACGGACGAGTCAAACCCCGGGTTGTATCGACAGTTCGGGTTCCCAGCCCAGCCCAGGCCCCTTATTTCGCTTTTGAGCAGGTTTTCCAACTGTGAACCTACGCATAATACTGAATGGTTCAACCTTGATAGTATCCACATTGAAGATATACCTTCAGAATTCGTTCTCCAAAAAGGCAATCTCTTTTTCATGATGGTTGGAAAAATCGAAGATCCTTTCCAGGGCTGTGCCTGTACAATGGCAGATGTAACAAGGGAGCTCATTAAGAAGCTCTATATCGAAGAAAAGCAGATCGTCATTACCGACCAGGAAGCCGGAATCGAGAGTTTCGGCCGGGGTGTGGAGCAAGGCGTTGACACAGTATTAACAATCGTTGAGCCCTCTTTTGAATCAATGGCGCTTGCGGAAAAGATCTGCTACATGGCTGAAGGTATCGGAGTCGGTAGAATCAGGGCTATTCTCAACAAAATACCATCGAATAAAATCGAGGATAAAGTAATAGATGAGCTGATTGATAAAAACATCAGATATTTGGGTGCAGTTCACATTGATCCTGAGGTGAGTGCGGCGAGCTTAATGGGACTGGCCATCG
>JAFDDL010000104.1 GCA_019310865.1 Deltaproteobacteria bacterium
ATCCTGGTGATGGCTTGCCCCGGATTCACAAGAAGCGTGTTGCCATTACGGGCCGGGATATTCTGCCTCTGAAATCCGGCCTGGAAGCCCTGACGAATCGATCCGAGCTTTCCGCCCTGTGGTTTTCCATCCTGCTCGGTTTACCGGTGGTATTGTTTTTCGGGCTATTGGGGATCCGGAGGTTGATTCGAAAAGATCAGAATCCCGCTGCAGTCATGGCACGAAAATCGGCCGTAGAGTTTAAAACCGCCATGAAGGATGCCGGGTCGGGCGCCTTTTTATCCCATCTGTACCGGGCGCTGGTCTATGCCGTTTACGCCCGGTCGGGGATGTCGGGCGAGTCGCTGACCGATGGGGAGGCCGAGGCGCTGCTGCAAAACCACGGCGTAAATTCGGACACGTCGGCCCGGGCCGCTCGTCTGTTGAACCACATTCAATCCGCCCAATTCGGCGGCGCTAAGTTTGATCGGCCGGCCAGCAAGGACCTGGCTGCGGAAACCGGCCGGTTGATCAAGGAGCTGAACCGATGATGTGGCGTAAAAGATTCAGAATTGGGTTGATAGGGGGCGTCATCGGCGCTATCTTCATGGTTGTCTTCGCCCTATCGGCCCAGGCCGAGCTGGTGACCCAGTCCTATCTGGATGGCATCAAGCATTACGAGGCCCAGGACTTTACCGAAGCCATCGACGCCTTTACCCGGGTGGTTGAAAGCGGCGTGTCCAACGGGAAATTGTTTTACAACCTGGCCAACGCCCACTTTAAACACAGCAACCTGGGACCGGCCATCTTGTGGTATGAACGGGCGCGACGGTTGCTGCCCAACGATCCGGACATTCGATTCAACCTCGATTATGCAAGCAGCCTGGTTCAGGACGAAAAAGAGACCTCCACCGCTCCGCTGGTGCGGATTTTGTTTTTCTGGAAAGACCTGATACCACTGTCTCACTGGTTATTGATAGGGCTTTTCGCCAATGGATTTTTCTGGTTTTTCTGGGCGGCTTACCGGGTGAAGCGAAAACGCGTACTCAAGCACATCAGCGCAGGCTTGCTGGTGTTGGCCCTCGTGGCGGCCGGAATCGGTTGCGGTTCGCTCCGGATTTTCATCCGAATCCACGGAATTGTTCCGACTTCATGCCGGATCGCGCGTGATGGTTGAAAAACAGGAAAAAGGGTTTTATAAGATAATTTTTTCAAAAGACAAAATGGGATGGATTGAAGATTCGAAAGTAGGCATCATCTGAAACGCTATGCGCCCACAAATCGGGAAATTAGCCAATTAGGTGTGGATACTAACGAGTGCCCATCCAGAATTGGTAGCATACGGTTCAGGGCAAGGCCGCAGCATTTTTTCAACCACAGGCATAGTATGCCTATTCCGAGGATTGAAAAAATGCTCGAACGCCGCCCTGGGCTGTAGGATGCCGGTTATGGATGGGCACGGACTAGGAGAGATCATGATTCACGTCGACCAACTAACCAAATATTATGACGATCTATGTGCGGTGGATCACATCGATCTAACCATCGAGAAGGGGGAAATCCTGGGCCTTTTGGGACCCAACGGCGCCGGGAAAACCACCGCACTCAGAATGCTGACCGGGTATTTTGGCCCCACCAGCGGAACCATCCGCGTCAAGGACTATTCCATGGACGCACATCCCCTGGAAATCAAGAAACTCATGGGGTACCTGCCCGAGTCCGCCCCCCTGTATCACGGGATGCTGGTATACGATTATCTGAATTACGTGGCCAAGATTCGCGGACTGAACCCCCTGCAGCGAGAGGATCGAATCCATCGCCTGGTGGATCTATGTGCGTTGGACCAAATCATGCACCGGAGCATCGGGGAATTATCAAAAGGCCTGAAACAGCGGGTGGGCCTGGCACACGCCATGATGAGCGATCCGGAAATCCTGGTGCTCGATGAGCCCACATCCGGGCTCGATCCCAACCAGATCGTGGAGATTCGGGATATCATCCGGGAGATCGGTAAACAGAAAACGGTGATCCTGTCGACCCATATTCTCAGTGAAGCCGAAGCCACCTGCGATCGGGTCGTGATTATCAACAAGGGCAAGATCGTCGCCGACGGTGCCACCGAGACATTGAAGCAATCCACTGGTGTGGATGCAATCATATTTGTCACGCTTTTAAATGTCGCGGAAAATGACGCGATCACGGCCCTGGGCGCCATTGATGGTGTGTCTTCGGCCGAAACGGTAACTGATGCGATGCCCAACGGCCAGATCACGTTCCGGCTCACCTGCCCGGCGGACACCGATTTGCGGGCGGCCGTCTATGGAGCCGTCAAGCCCACGGATTGGGTGTTGCTGGAGTTGAGACAGGAAACCAAAACCCTGGAAACCATATTTCGAGAGTTGACCAAGGAGGGGTAATATGCAGCAAGTCCACCATATATTTCAGAAAGAATTCAAAGACTTCTTTTTGAGTCCCATTGCCTACATCGTTATTGCCATATTCTTGTTGATTACCGGTTGGTTTTTTTTTACCACCTTTTTTCTGTTCAACCAGGCGGAACTGAGGGGATTTTTCTCTCTGTTGCCCATTACGCTGGCTTTTGTGATTCCGGCGGTGACCATGCGCCTGTTTTCCGAGGAATTGAATATCGGTTCCTATGAAACATTGCTGACCCTGCCGGTAACGGCCCTGGATATTATCCTCGGCAAGTTTCTGGCAGCCTCAGCCTTCATGGCCGCCATGCTGCTGCCGACCCTGTCTTACCCCATCTTCATATCCTTTTTAGGAGACCTGGACTGGGGACCGGTCATCGGCGGGTATATCGGGGCCATTCTTCTGGGGTCGGCTTACTGTGCCATCGGGCTGTTTGCCTCTTCTGTGACCCGAAACCAGATCATCGCCTTTATCATCGGGCTGCTCATCTGTTTCTGTCTAACCATGATCGACCAGATGCTCTTCTTTTTCCCCCAGATGCTCGTCGGCGTGGTCAATCAATTGGGCGCCGGGTTTCATTTTCAGAACATCTCCAGAGGAATTGTCGATTCGCGTGACCTGCTCTATTTCCTGAGTGTCATTTTTATCGGCCTGTTCGCCACCAAACTCGCGATGGAAGAAAAGAAATAAGGAGACTGCGACCGTGAAAAACAGATCCGGAAAATATATCAAGTTTGTTATATACCTGGCTGTCATCGTCCTGCTGAACATCGTGGGCCTCACTCTCTCTTTCAGGGGGGATCTGACGGAAAACAAGGTCTATTCCATTTCCGAAGTGAGCCGGCAGGTGGTTGCCAGCCTGACCGAACCGTTGACCATCAATGTGTTTTTCAGTGAAAACCTGCCCGCGCCCCATAACAATACCGAGCGCTACCTGAGAGATCTGCTGGAAGAATATGCCTTGCACGCCAACCGGTTTTTCAATTACCGGTTTTACAACGTCAACCCCGAATCAGACGGGCTTACGGCCTCCGGCCCCCAGAATCAGGCCCTGGCCGGCAATTACGGCATCAACCCGGTCCAGATCCAGCATTTCGATAAAGACGAGGTGAAATTCAAGCGCGCTTACATGGGCCTGGTGATCATTCACGGGGATATCGTCGAGCGCATCCCCACCATTACCAGCACCGAAGGCCTGGAATACAAGTTGACCACTGCCATTCAAAAGGTGAACAACAAAATCAGCAGCCTGCTGGCGCTGACGGACAAGATTCGAATCGATCTGTACCTGTCCGCCTCCCTTAAAGTGGTGGCGCCGTTCATGGGCCTGGAAGATCTGCCGAAGATTCCGGAAAAGCTTGAAGAGATCGTCGAAAAGCTCAACCAGAAAAACTACGACCGGCTGGCCTATACCCATATCGATCCGGCCACCGAAGCCGAGCAGACCGCCCTGGCGGAAAAACACCAGATAATGGTTCTGAAATGGCCCGCCCTGGACAATGGAAAAATTCCGGCCGGAAACGGGGTGATCGGCATCGTGATGTCCCACCAGGACAAGACCATAACCCTTCCCCTGCTGAATGTGTTCCGGGTGCCCATTATCGGAACCCAATACCAGCTGGCCGGGATTGACGAGCTGGAGCAGATGCTTAATGCACAGGTGGAGTCTCTGGTGGACATCAATGTGAATCTCGGGTATCTGGCCGATCACGGGGCGCTGCCGCTTGGTGCGATTATGCCCATGGGCCGGCGGCACCCGGACTCGCTCAAGACCTTTTCCGCCCTGATCAACCAGACTTACAGCCCGAAAAATTTCATGCTGACCGAAGAAGGTATTCCCGAAGACGTTAATTGCATCGTACTGGCGCGGCCCACCCAACCGTTTACCGACTACGAGCTGTTTCAGATCGACCAGGCCTTGATGCGAGGTCAGAACCTGGCCATCTTTCTGGAGCCATTCAAGGAGGTGCGTACCCAGGCGCCCAATCCCATGGGATTCCAGGCTCCGCGGGTGACTTACGAGTCCATCGACACCGGACTTGAAAAACTCCTGGCCCATTACGGTGTCAACGTGAAAAAATCGATTCTGATGGATGAAAACTGTTTCAAACAGCAAATGGGCAATCAATTTGGCGGCGGCGAACAATCCGTTTATTTTGCACCTCTCATTAAATCGGAGAACATCAACCACGATCTGGCGTTTATGCGCAACATCAAGGGTCTCATTGCCCTGAAAGCCTCACCGCTTTCAATCGATGAAAAAAAGTTGACGGATAACAATCTGACGGCCACGCGGCTCTTTTCATCCTCGGAAAGATCCTGGGAAATGAAGCCTCCCATTAATCTCGATCTTCGGTTTCTACGGCCGCCGACCGCCGACGAGGAGATGGACTCGGAGCCTCTGGCGTATCTGATCGAAGGAGCGTTTCCCAGTTATTTTGCCGGAAAGCCGATACCGGAAAAGGTCGATCCCAACAAAGCGGATCAAGACGACGCCGACTCGGCGGAAGCGACGGCGGATGCAAAGGAGTCGGTCAACCCCGAACTGGCAAAAATAGCCGGAACCCAAAGACTCATCGAGAAAGGGGCGCCTGCCCGAATTTTCCTGATCGGCACCGGTGAAATGCTGCGCGATGATTTGATCGACCCGGAAGGAAGGAGTCCCAATGCCCAGTTCGTGATGAATTTGATGGATATGATGAACGGTCGGGAAGGCATCGCGGTCATGCGCAGCAAGGCCCAGCGGTTCAACCCCCTGGCCGATACCCGTGCATCCACTAAAACCATTGTCAAAGCCTTTAACATCGTCGGGCTTCCGGTTCTGGTGGTGCTGTTCGGACTGTTTGTCTGGATGCGTCGCCATTCACGCAAACGCGTGATTCAGGCTGTATTCAAAACCCGCTGAAAAGGACGTTGAATTATGAAAAAAGAATATCTCATATTGGCAGTCATCATTGCGGTTCTGGTCGGTTATCTTGCATTTCATGATTCCGATCGAACCGGGTATGAGCTTCCGACATTAGCTGCGGTGAGCCCAAAAAAGATCACCCGCCTGGAAATCGTCCAGGGGGACACAACCCTTACCCTGGATAAGAAAGACGATCAGTGGCGCATCAATGAACCGGGCTATCCCGCAGATGAGACCAACGTCAAGCGGATGCTTACCGTCATTGAGGACCTGACCCTCACAACGCTGATATCGGCATCCAAATCATACGCCCGGTATGACCTGACCCCGGTCAAACAGATTTCGATCAAAGCCTGGGTCGGCCAGGATTTGATTCGTGATTTTCAAATCGGCAAAATCGCCGATACCTATCAGCACACCTTTGTCAAACTGGCCCAAGATTCCAACGTGTATCATGCCCGGGGAAATTTTCGAAACAACTTCGACCAGACCGAGGCGCAGCTTCGGGACAAGACAGTCCTGTCATTTAACAAGGCCGATATTAATGAGATCGTGCTGTCCCGGCAGGACGACACTCTCACCCTTCGAAAAGAAACGCTTCCAGTGGAATTAGAAGACGCCGCCAAGGACGATAAAACCGAAGCCAAGTCGCCCGAAACGAAAACCCGCTGGCAGACACCCGACGGCAGAGTACACAATGATGATGATGTGGACATGCTCCTTTCGAAACTCTACCAGTTAAACTGCGATTCATACCCGACCGACGGGAAAAAGGAAGATGTCGAGAACCCGAGTTACACCCTGACCCTCAAGGGGAATCAAACCCACACCCTCTCCCTTTTCAATCCGGGAGAGTCGGAAACCGAATATCCGGCCACATCCAGCGCCAACGCGTATCTGTTCAAACTGTCCAAATACAATGCGGATGGCATCACCGGCAAGGTGGATACCCTAATGAGTCCCAAGGAGACGACAACCGAAAAAATATAAATGTTTTGACAATTATTCATTATTGGCCTATTTTCACAATTTCGAATATGTAGCATGCATACCTGCGGGGATCATCTGGACACAATTCCGGGATCCGCGCGAGCCCTAAGACACTGCCGATTGGAGCTTTTCCTGGGTTGCCTGCTGAGTTGGTTACACGGTAAAAATTATAGGAGGGGTTTATGGCAGAAGGCTATATAAAGTGGTACAGCGAAAAAAAGGGTTACGGCTTTATCACAACGGAAAAGGATGAGGATTTGTTTGTCCATTCATCGGGTATCAGAGAATTCGGTCATTTCGGATTTCAGAAAGACGATCGGGTTACCTACGACATAAAAGAAACCCCAAAAGGCAAACAGGCCTGCAACGTGAGGCCGAGAAAAGAGTAGCGCCGGCTTCATTGGCACATATTAGCAGAACCCAAAACCGGCCCGCTGAGACCAGCGGGCCGGTTTTTGACATCTGGGGATTGACCCATTTCCTGGACCATCTCAATCCTGAGCGTGTTGTATTCTTCCGGACGATTCATCCAAAATAGGTCGTTTTCATGGTTTCAACCGGAAATTGTGAATCTCCCGGAACGAAGACAGCCGACCAGATCCGGCTCCGTCTGAACATCGTCACCAATCTCCACGGTATAGGTTCCCAGTGCGTCCAGCTCGTGGGCATCGCTTCCGGCGGTGGCCACGAGCCCCAGCTTTTCTGAAACCTGCAAGGCAACATCATTTTCTTTATCTGTTACCCGACCGTTTTTCACCTCCACGGCATCCACATATTTCAGAATTTTCTTTTTGCAGGCCTGATCGAGGCTCATCTGCAGCTGCCCGAATCCGAAGACCTTAAAGCCCCGAAACGGATGCGCGGCAATGGAAAACGCATCGGCTGCTTTGACGTGCCGGTGCAGTTCTTCAACGGTTATAATTCCTTGAATATCCGTATCCAGCCCGAAAACAAGCACATCTCCTTGCGCGGTTGTGATTTCATTACCGCTAAATATCTTAATTCCGCTGTCCCCGGACAGTTTTTCAATATCCGCCCGCTCCCACAGCACCTGGTGGTCGGTAAGACAAAATCCGTCCAGCCCGATCTCTTTGGCCTTTTTCACCAGGTCTTCGGGATTGATTTTGCTGCACTGGGATCTGGGATAGGTATGTACGTGAAGATCAATTTTCATCTGTCCGCCTTATGATGAAGATGAAACGCAATGATGCTGAGGCCACTTGTCGAGAAATTTCGTTTGATCCAGGGCCGGATTTTCCTTGACCGCCGCATAAAGATCCCGTGACATGAGTGCTGGGTTCAGACATCGGCCGCACTCGATTATGATCTCTGTAAAATGTTCACAGCCCTTTCGGCCGATCTCCTTCATCACCTGTTTATCCCATCCATCCTGCTTCAAAGACATGCCCACTGCCATCTGGAGCACCGGTACAGCCTGGGGGCAGACGAAATTGGTGTAGCGTTTCATGTTGCCTTCGATTTTCAATATCACACCGTCGGCGATGCGCACCGCCATCGAAATTTCCATACCGTAAATATGGTCTTCCTGGATACCGTTGAACCGAATGGTCTCGTCATCGATAAATTCAGCGCCAATCACCTGGCTGCGTTGAAACCCAATCATCATGTTCATCACCTCCTCATTGCAGTTCTTTCATGATGGGACTGTCGTCCTGAAAGGAAATACAGCTTCTCACCAACCGTGGATTGGACTGGATCATCTCGCGCAGAGCCGCCGTCTTTTGATCGGGATCGGTTATGCTTTCGCCCAGTTCAATGTTCGGACGGGTAAAATATAAAATAACGGCGTTGCAGCATTCCAATACCGCATCTACCAGCATGGGGCACCCCTGTTCGCCGCCCAGAAGGCCGGCGGTAATTTTCCGAAGTCCGGAACCGATACTGACGCCCTCGATTTTTTTTATTTTTTCAGCGGCATCGCGCCATGAAGCGGGAACATATCGCTCAAAAACGGCGTCGGCTTCGGTGATTTCCAGGTCCGGCGGCGCCACAATCAATTGAACTTCAACCTTGAACAAATCGTCGGTCAGACGCCAGGATACCACAAAGTCCCCCTCTGGCCGAGGTGTTACCTCAATCACCTTGTTTCGTAAAAACTTTAATGTCATCAAATCTCCTCAGGCTGTTCAGCTCGCGCCTGTTGCATATCGTTTAATTTTTTCCACAGGTCCTCAACCTGACTTCTCGTCTGTTCCAGGGAACCGGAATTGTCCACGACCAAATCACAATACCCCTTCTTTTCTTCGGGAGTTATCTGTGAGCTGATAATGCTTCGGGCAAGCGCCTCATCAATCTTGTCTCGGTTTATCACTCTTTTTAGCTGAATGTCTCCGGGCGCATATACCATCAGAATATGATCAAAGAGAGCCTGCATGCCGGCTTCGATGAGCAGGGGGACCACAACCTGAATGATAACGTTTTTCTTGTCTTTTGAATAGTGTTCAACCTGCTCCATAAATAGTTCCCCGATTCGGGGGTGGGTGAAGCTTTCCAGCTTTTTTCGTTTTTCCATATTGCTAAAGACAATTTCTCGCATTTTTTCCCGGTCAAGGGTTTTGTCTTCGGACAGGATCTGCTCACCAAAAAAGCCAACGATATCAATGTAGGCAGGCTTTCCCGGTTCGACCACAATTCGGCTCAGGACATCAAAATCGATGGCGGGCGCCCCCAGTTCCGCCAGCATTCGCGATACAACGGACTTTCCCGTTCCGATGCTTCCGGTGACGCCAAGGAGCAGCCGATTGGGATTTCCTCGCAACCCAGCGATCATGGCTCCGGTTTGGTATGCCTGGGGAAACGCATCGGCGATATCCGATTCGGTGCCGGCATAACTGATGGGGTATCGAATGCCCCGCCTGTACAAGGCCTCCATTCCGGAAAGGGCCTTGTCCATCATGCCGGCGGGAAGGGCCATCACCAGTTCGTTATCCTGCGCGTGACCATAACGACGTTCGCCATAGCAGGGGATGGTCAAAGATGGTTTTCCCGTGAGATAACACCGGGCAATGGCGTCGGAACAGGAGGATTCTCCTACGCAGAAAAACTGCATGACCTCGTAATCTTCAAACTGAAGCGAGTTGATCAGCAGCATCATCTGCGCTGGATTGGCGTATATCAGCACGATATCCGGATCAAAGGGATTATACACCAGCGGGGCCATGGCAAGTGCCTTGAACTTGCCCAGGGGCAGGCGGGGGATGCCGTTTTCATACTTTTTGCCGTCCGCCCGGTTCTTGGTCCACACGATGCTTCGAAAGGTGCCGTCCTTCATGAATTCCGGGATGTCGGCCAGTCCGATGATGGACGGGCACATGGGGCTCATGAAATCATCCGCGTCCGCCCCCACGGTCCAGTCAAAGCTCTTCACCAGATTGATCAGCTGGCATAAGGTGGATTTATGACCCACCCTGCGGATGAACGGGATGGTGTCAATTGCCTGCTTGTCCTCAAAAAGTTTAAACGCCACCGGAAAGTTTTTCAGCCGCATCAACAGCTCCAGGCGTCTTACCGGTTTTTCCCAGTCTCGACTCGTGTTCACGATATGACCTCCCTCAATTAAAGCGCAATTTCTGAAGGAAAACGCTATCATCGTTGAACCGGCATTTCAAGATCTCACTCGTGATCATACAGGGGAATCGTATGTACCCATGGCACAAAACGTGCTGTAATCGGCTTACCACTTTTCGCCTGAGGATAACGCAATAATCGACTGATATCACAATAAATTACACTGTGGCCCCCGAAAATTTGTATTCATTGAAATAATTGATTCCCTTCATGTTTATCATAAAAAATTCTTTGAGAACGATGTTCCGAAATGGAAAAGTCGGCCTATTTTCCGCAAATGAATTTTCGGAAACCACAGGTTTGGTATCTATTTCGTATCTATAGGGAATCTCCCGTGGTCGGGTGCGCGTGGGACGGCGATCCTTGCGTGGCTCTTAATCGGTCGAATGTGAACGATCCTCAAAATAAATTCGGGCACTCTAAGGCCTGTCATGTCTTAAAACAGCACATAGAAATCAAAGAATATAGATTATAATAACAATTAGATAAAACATATCACTCCCAATGTGTTTTCTTGAAATTTCTATTCTGAAATTGACATCGAAGTTTTACCCCTGTCGTCTGTTATTAAGAATAAAAGCTGGAATAATATAGAAGAATGAATTCACCACAAAAATATATTAAAAATGATAAAATTTCAATTTATATTTTATATTCAGTTATATATAAATTA
>JAFDDL010000105.1 GCA_019310865.1 Deltaproteobacteria bacterium
TGGCGCCAGCCTACGACATCGATTTTGCCCCACTTGAAAACCTTACCGCCTTTGCCGAAGCGGCAGCCGACGGTTTGGCGTGAAAAAATCATTGAATACCGCCACATCCTGCAGAAAAACCAAAATGTTTGTTTTGAATTTGATATAAATGCTAAGATTGTAAAAGCAGAAAACGCTTGTGATTGGGGCATGCAATATCAAAGTGTAATTGGCTTTGGTAAGGCGTCTTTTATTGTCGATCCGATGGACAAACGAAAAGCTCTTTATATCATTATGAACCAATACTCGGACAGACCTGTCCAATTTCCAGAGAACGCAGTCAGTGTAACTGCTGTAATCAAAATAGAAATCACAAGCATGACCGGCAAACAGTCCGGATTCAAATGCTTATAACAATCGTATCTCATGGCACATCAGGGTTGCAATAGAAAAATTTATAATCTTTTCAGAAGCCTATCGTGGATGTTGTCAAATTCACCATTGGACATGATCAGCACCACGTCGCCCGATACGGCCTCGGCTGTCAGAAAATCCAGCAGGGTGTCGGTATCCGGGAAAAAATGGGCGGTTTTTCCCCGTTGGTTTAGATCTTCCACCAGTTGTTCTGAGGAAAATCGCTGCCCTTTCGGCACCTTTTCCAATAGCGGCGGTTTTCGAATGCAGATAAGATCCGCATCGTCAAACGCTCCCGGGTAGACCGTCTGGAACACGTCACGCATGCTGGTGTTCGTCCGCGGCTCAAAGACGGCAATGAGTCGTCCGTCGGTGCAAATCGGTTTGACGGCCCGAATGGTTTCCCGAACCGCGGTGGGATGATGGGCAAAGTCATCCATGACGGTGATGCCGCGGACGATCCCTCGTTTTTCCTGGCGCCGTTTGATACCCTTGAAGGACAGCAGGGCTTCAGACACGGTGTCCGTTGGAATATTCAGGTGGGCGGCCATGGCAATGACCGAAAGGGCATTGAGCAGGTTATGCTCTCCGAGCATTCGGGTTGTAAATCGGCCGTGGGGCTGGTTGTTATGCAACACCTGGAAGTTCGTTGCGGATTGATTCACCGAAACATCGGTCAGGCGAAATATGTCCGCATGATCGAATTCGACGCTGGTCAAAACGGCCAGGTGTGGTTGAAAGTGAAGGAATTTGGCTCCCTTATCAAAAAAGGCCGTGTCGTATTCATCCCCCTCGATGACCATATGCCGGCCGTTTCCCAGCCGATAGTTGGCGTCGAAATTTTTCAGGATGCCGCCGATCATAAAGGACGGATCCAGGTTGGCGTAATGGAGTATCCAGGCCATCATGGCCGATGTGGTCGTTTTCCCGTGGGTGCCGGTAAACAGAAGGGTTTCTTTTCCCTTGGCGGCAAAATGGTTGAGCGCCTGGGGCAGGCTGCAATAGCAGTATCCACCCACCCGGGTTGCCACGGCCTCGGGATTGTTCCGCCGAACGGCGTTGCCGATGATGACCAGGTCCGTATCCGGTGGAATGTTCTCGCTGCGAAACCCTTGCGTAACGTCAATCCCCTTTCGCGCCAAAAATGTACTCATGGGCGGATAGATGCCCTGGTCGGAGCCGGTCACCGCGTATCCTTTTTCCGCAAGCATACAGGCAAGGGCGCCCATTCCGGTCCCGCAGACCGCAATAATATGAATTTTTTTGGTATTTTCGGGAATACGATTTAGTTTTAAATCCATTGGCCACCGATTTTAATCTATGATATACTTGTTTGTGTTTGGGTGAAGACTTATATTTATAGTGAAATTAATTTTAGATAACAAGGCCAAAGCAAAATGCTCAGCGACCATGTCAAACAAATATTGAAAGCGTTTGTGAACGGGACTCACCGTCTCACCATTTTGACGGGTTCGGGGATTTCCGCCGAAAGCAATATTCCGACTTTCCGGGGACCGGAGGGCTTTTGGAGCATTGGGTCCAAGGAGTACAAACCCCACGAACTGGCTACGTATAAGACGTTCTTGAAGGATCCGGACGAAGTCTGGAAATGGTATCTGTACCGAAGGGGCGTCTGCCGCAAGGCCAAGCCCAACCCCGGCCATCTGGCCATCGTTGAAATGGAGCGGCTCTTTCCGGATCGATTTTCCCTGATTACCCAGAATGTGGATGGGCTGCATCTGCGGGCGGGCAACAGTTTGAAAAATACCTATGAGATTCACGGCAATGTATCTTACATGCGCTGTGGTCAAGAATGCAACCCGGCGATCGTTCCCATCCCTGAAGAGATAGCGAACAAGGCCAAGGGGGAGGACTTGACCGAAAAGGAGCGCCAACTGCTGCGCTGCCCGAGTTGCGGACACCCGGCACGCCCCCACGTGCTCTGGTTCGATGAGACCTATAACGAGGAATATTATCATTATTTAAGCGCCTTGAAACTCGCTTCCCAGACCCGACTGCTTCTGGTCGTCGGCACATCCGGCAGCACCAATCTGCCGGTACTGGTGGCTCAGAAAATGTTGCGGCGAAACGGTATTCTGATTGATATCAATATCGAAGAGGATCCGTTTTCAATCATGGCCGAAAAATCCGGTGGTGAATTTATCCAGGAGACCAGCGCCAGGGCGCTGCCGGCGGTTTTAAAGGTTTTCAGTGAAGCGGTTCGTAAAGCGTAACCCCCATCATCAGATCCCGCCGAAAAGGTCATTACGCTATTGAATATCCCCAAGGTCTTGTGTATGAATCCACCAACATCGGTTTTGCATGGAAATAATAAACCCCTATAAAGTAGGATGTGAATATGAAACGAGATAAATCAAAAGCGTTGTTTGACAGGGCAGTGGAGCTGATTCCAGGTGGCGTCAACAGTCCGGTGCGGGCTTGCCTGTCCGTGGGAATCGATCCGCCCTTTATCGATCGGGCTGAGGGTGCTGTGGTGTACGATGCCGATGGCAACGGCTACATCGACTATGTGGGATGCTGGGGCCCCCTGATTCTGGGGCATTGTGACCCGGCGGTGATGACGGCCATTTCAAAGGCGCTGGAAAAAGGGACCGGATACGGCGCGCCCACCCGTCTTGAGATTGAACTGGCCGATCTTGTAATCGATGCGGTCTCGTCCATCGAGATGGTTCGAATGGTCAATTCGGGCACCGAAGCCACCATGAGCGCCATTCGACTGGCCCGGGGGATTACCGGGCGGGATACTATCATCAAATTTGACGGCTGCTACCATGGCCATGCCGACACGCTGCTGGTGGGAGCCGGATCCGGGGTCGCCACATTGCAGATCCCCGGCAGTCCGGGGGTGCCGGATGCATTCGTATCGCACACCCTGTCTCTGCCTTATAATGATACGGAAGCGTTTGAGACGGTCATGTCCGATAAGGGCGACCGGATGGCCGCCGTTATTTTCGAGCCGGTGGCCGGAAATATGGGACTTGTGCCACCGACGCCCGAATTTTTAAAGGCTTTGCGCGAGCTGACCCGTCAGCACGGCAGCCTGCTGATCTGTGACGAGGTGATGACCGGGTTCCGGGTCGCTTATGGCGGGGCCCAGGCCCTTTATGACATCGATCCGGACTTGACCACCCTGGGGAAAATCATCGGTGGCGGCATGCCGGTGGGGGCGTACGGGGGCAAACGTGAATACATGCAGCAGGTTGCGCCGGTGGGACCGGTTTACCAGGCTGGGACCCTTTCGGGAAGTCCGGTGGCCATGGCGGCCGGTGTTGCAACCTTGAATCAGTTGAAAACGCCTGGATTCTATGCGGATCTGGACAGAAAATCCCAAAGACTGGCAGACGGGTTGTCTGCTGCCATCGAAAATACGGACATCGAGGCCGTTACAGACCGCGTGGGAAGCATGCTGGGACTTTTTTTCACGGGTCAGCCGGTGAACAATTACGAAGATGCCAAGACCTGTGATCTGGATCGTTTCGCTGCCTATTACCGGGCCATGCTTGACCGGGGCGTTTACCTGGCGCCGAGCCAGTTTGAAGTCGGATTCATGTCAGCGGCGCATACCGATGCGCAAATCGATGAAACCATCCACGCGGCCCAGTCGGTGTTCAGGTCGCTTGTGGGGTAGGGCGCTGCAGGGCCTCTGCAATCGGTTGCCAATGGGTGTCAAAACCCAGTTCATCCAATATGCGAAGGCCCGTTTCCATATGCCCGCCCACCGTATCGACCCCGTGGGAGTCGTCGCCGGGCACCACGGTGATTCCCATTTCCAAGGCCTTGGACAAAATGGAGCGGGCGGGATATGGCTCTTGGGCGCCTTTTGACAGAGCGCGCAGATTGAGGTCGAGAATGAGGCCGTGGGCTTTCACGGCGGACAAGTTGCGAAGGACGCGCGTTTCAATTTCCGGCTGCACCAGCCACTTTGGGTAGTCGGGGTCATAAATTCGAATCAGGTCAAAATGACCCACGACGGCGGGCTTGAGGGCGGTGATCATGTCATATTGGGCATCAAAGTATCGGCCGTAGAGGTTATCGATGCCGCCGGCTGCGTCAACCGCCTGCTGATATTCGGCCGGCCCACCGTCAAAGTTGATATCATCCACGTGGTGAACCGAACCGACCAGGTAATCCGGCCGCCAAAGTGCTTGAAGCCGTCTGGCCAGTGGGATCGCGCCTGAATAGGTTTCGGTTTCAAATCCCACCAGAATCTTGATTGTTGATGCGTATTTTTCTTTCAGGTCCCGGCAGGTGGTCATGTACCGGCCGAATCGGTTCGATAGATCCCGGGCGCAAAGCCCGGCTGCCATTTCATCCGGGTAAAGATAGGCATCACTGACCGGCGGCATATGCTCGCTGATACCTACCCAGCGAAAACCCGCGTCGATATAGGCCCGGATGACATCTTCAAGGCTGTCTTGGGCGTGATTGCAAAATTGGCCGCTGTGGCCCCCATGAAGCGAGATTCTCCGGCTCCGGCCAGGATTAGAAACCATGACTCGCCTCGTCTAATTTTCCTCTAAAAGCGCTTCCGGCAGTTCGCATTCGTCTTCGGGGATCTTACGTGTTTCCACATAATGAGCCGCCGCTAGAGCGGCCGTGCAGCCGTCTGCCGCGGAAATGACGATTTGCTTGGCGTATTTTTGCCGTAGGTCTCCGATGACAAAAACGCCGGGAATGTTTGTCTCGCATTTTTCATCGGTGATCACATACCCGTCAGCGTTCATTTTGGTCCCCGATGGCACCAGGGCGTTATTGGGCTTGAATCCGACAAAAATGAAAACGCCGTCGGTGGTCAGTTGGCTCTTTTCACCGGTTTGGGTGTCCTTTAACGCCACACTCCCGACCCCGTCGGCGCCCACATTAATGGCAGTGACGACGCTGTTCCAAATAATTTCGGCATTGCAGTCGGTCTTGAGCCGCTCCTGGAGGAGCATGCCGGCTCTGAGCGCATCCCGGCGGTGGACGAGGTATACTTGTTTGGCCAGCTTGGACAGGTACAGCGCCTCTTCCACAGCCGTATCACCGCCCCCGATCACCACAACGGTTTTTCCCCGGAAAAAGAAGCCGTCACAGACGCCGCAGTAGGAAACGCCTTTCCCATACCCCTCATCTTCACCCGGTATTTTGAGTTTTCGTGGATAGCCCCCCGTACCGATGATCACGGCATGTGTGGTCAGGGTGCTGCCGTCTGCCAGCTTGACTGAATGGAAATTCAAGCCCGGATCCACTGAGATAACTTCCTGATTAACTATTTTCAGGCCGTAGGATTGGGCGTGTTTGGTTATTTTCATGGACAGGTCCGGACCCCCGATATGCTCGATTCCCGGATAATTATCTACATCGTCCGTGAGGGCCAGCTGCCCCCCCGTGACGCCTTTTTCAATGAGAACGGCTTTCATGGCCGCCCTCATGGCATATATGCCGGCGCTCAATCCACCCGGACCGCCGCCGATTATGATGACATCATAGGCTTCGTTATCCGCCATCGAAAATCTCCTTTTATTATTAAAATCGTATCCAAATAACTTAACGCAGCCCAATTGGCCCGTCAACTGAAAAGCTGAGAAAAGCCTAGAATCTCCTTGACTTCGGCTCACCCGCCTTGGTAGCTTTTTCGAGGTTTGGAAAACGGCACTCATAAAGGCTCGCGCAGGAAAGCGAACCCTAAACCGTTACGAGTTGAGATTGGATGTTATGGAAATGATTCAGCCCAGAAAGGTTTCCCGAAGACAGAGACGTTGGGATGCAGCGATTCTTTTCAGTTTACTGCTGGCGGTAGGTGTGTTTGGATGCGGTGGCGGTGGTGGCTCCGGGGGCGCCCCGGGTGTTGCGCCCGAGGCGATGTTCAGCGCCGGCCCGGATGTCGGGTCGTTTCCACTGGCGGTTACCTTTGACGCCGGGGAATCAACGGACTCGGATGGCACCATCAGCAGCTACGATTGGGATTTCGGCGATCAATCCAGCGGCAATGGGGTAACGACCCAGCATACATATAGCGACGCGGGTCTTTTTACGGTCACCCTGACGGTCACGGACAATAGCGGATTGACGGGCACCGCCACCACCCAGATCGATGTAAAACCGCGATTTACCATCAGCGGAATGGTGGCGCCGGCGGATCATGCGGCCGTGGATGGTGATGTGAACGATCCCAATGCCGAATATCAGTCCAACGACAGTTTCGCCCTGGCCCAACCGATCCCCGCACCGGTGACCCTCGGGGGATATGTGAATGTTCCGGGCGCCGGTTCACCCGGCCGGTCGAGAGGCGTTGGTGATGCCAACGATTTTTTTCAGGTTTCCCTGACCCGGGGCATGAACCTGAGCCTCTATGTGGCTGCGAATCCGGAATCGGCGGATCTGGACCTCTATCTCTACAATCAGAATGGAATCCTTGTCGATGCATCCGTGAGCCAGGGAACCGCCTTTGAAAGCCTGTCGGCGCCGGTGGCCGGCACCTACTTCGTTCAAGTCAACGCCGTTGAAACGGCGAATCTGTCAAGTGCATCCAACTATACGTTGACCATCGGCCAGCCGCTCCCGGCCAAAGCCGGGTTTTTATGCCGGCTCAGCGATGCATTCGTACCCGGGGAGGTGATCGTTCGCTTCACGGATGCCTCGGCCTCGAACCGCATCGCACCGCTTTCGGATCGTCCGGAAGAATATGGATTGACGTCTAAAACCAAAACCACGGGCCGCATTGCCCTTCTGGGCTGGGAAGAAGGTGCCGACCGGCGCCGAACCTTTGAAAAACTCGGGTTTCCCCAGCCGGGTGACAACCTGATTCCGGTGGGCGCTGCGGATCCGGACCGTCTAAGCCGGCTCGAAACCCTGTGGTTGCTCAAGGCCGTAAAGGCCCGATCAGACATTCAGGACGTTTCCCTGAACCTGATTCGAAAACCCTTTGTCGTTCCCAATGATTCGTTCTACTCTTTGCAATGGAATTACCCGCTGATCAACCTTCCCCAGGCGTGGGATATCACCACCGGGAGCCCCGATGTCATTGTGGCCGTGGTGGATACCGGGGTGTTGTTGGGCCATCCGGACATGGCCGGGCAGCTCACGGCCGGCTATGATTTCATTCGGGATTTGGACACCGCTCTGGACGGCGATGGAATCGATCCCGATCCAGATGACCCCGGGGATGAGGATGTGGGTGGCAGCTCTTTTCACGGCACCCACGTGGCCGGCACCATTGCCGCTGCCTCCAACAACGCCAGGGGCGTGGCGGGCGTTGCCTGGAACGCACGGATCATGCCCCTTCGGGCTCTGGGTAAAGGGGGCGGCACGCTGATGGATATCATCGAGGCGGTCAAGTATGCCGCTGGATTTGAAAACGCATCGGGAATCGTCCCCGCGAGACCGGCGGATATTGTCAACTTGAGCCTGGGCGGGGATACGGCCTCGCAGATCGAGCAGGATCTTTACCGGGAGGCCCGGGAGGCCGGAATTTTCGTCGTCGCGGCCGCCGGCAACATCGAAGCGGAAAATCCCCATCCCATCTATCCGGCCGCCTACGATGAAGTGATATCGGTGAGCGCCGTGAACATCAACCAGGATCTGGCGTTTTACTCGAATTCCGGCTCGTTTATCGACCTGGCCGCGCCCGGTGGCGATCTTACTCGGGACGTGGACGGGGACGGTTATGGTGACGGCGTGGCCAGCACCGGTGGAGACGATGCGTCCGGAGAGATCGAATTTGCCTATGTCCTGTTCCAGGGAACATCCATGGCCGTTCCCCATGTGGCCGGCGTGATCGCCCTGATGAAAGCCGTTGATCCCGACCTGACCCCCGATGCCTTTGATGCGCTGCTGGCACATGGGGATTTGACCCGGGACCTGGGTGACACCGGTTGGGACGATTCTTTCGGGTGGGGTCTGATCGACGCCCATCGGGCGGTTCTGGCGGCCGGAAGCACCGATCCCATACCCGCCACCCTGGTGGTCAAACCCGGGTCGCTGAATTTTGGACTGGCCCTGGAAACGGCCGAACTGAAAACGGAAAATGTGGGTCAAGACACCCTTGGCATTACCCAGGTGACCGACGACGCCGACTGGCTGACGGTCGATCCGGCTGTGGTTGATCAAGATACCGGACTTGGTACCTATCGGGTCACGGTGGACCGGGCGGGACTTGCCGTCGCCGCCCATTCAGCGCGTATCACTTTTATCAGCACCGCCAATACCGTTGACGTGTCAGTGGTCCTGCAAGTCTTTTCGGCATCTGAAACCCCGGATGCCGGGTTTCACTATATCTTGCTCATTGAACCGGATGCGCAGGACACTCTGGATCAGGTGTCGGTGGGCGTGGATGCCACCGGGATCTATCCCTTTGAATTTTCGAATCTGGCCTATGGTGACCGGTTTTTAATTTACGCCGGGACGGATGCCAACAACGACGGATTTATCTGTGACTCGGCAGAGGCTTGCGGCGCTTATGTGAACCTGGATGAGCCCATCGAGATTGAGGTGTACGAAGATCTCCAGGGTCTGAATTTTGCCACCGATTTTGGGGTCAGCCTACCGGCGTCTGCTGCCGGCAGCCGCCGGTCCACCCTTGGGCCTCTGCGCCGTCAGGTGGTGGAAAAAGTCATTCAATAAGGCTTTGGGGGCCGATTAACGAAACCAGGAAATGGTGAGTATGCTGATGGTCAAAAACCAACAGCCGGTCTGATAACGGTCCGACAGGGGAGCCCGGACCCAGAGTGCATATATCGTTCCGAGCCCGATTCCCGCCAAAAGGCCGAGAAGATGGGCCATCATGTCGGTACGCTGCCCCCCGGTGCCGAGAATGCCCAAAAGTGCAAAACCACCGGCCAGGGGGAGCCAGGCCTTGATTCTCAAGCCAGGCCGGTTGAACTTGTCCCAGAACTGAAAGGCCGACAAAAGACCGATGGCGCCGAAAACGGCCGTGGAAGCACCGATGGACCAATGCCCGTATTCATGCAATGCCGCGTTTGCCAGGTTCCCAAAAATCCCCGTAAGAAGAATGAGAAAGCACCCAGCCCCGGGCCGAGTGACGGTGCACACGGCGGAACCGAATATGGCGATGCCCAGCATGTTGCCCCCAAGATGCAGCAAGTCGGAGTGAAGCATGAGCGCTGTCACTGCGCGATGTGTCTCCCCGGCCATGATACGATCGGCAGCGGCGCCGAAATTTTGAACAAGCTGCTGGGACACCCCATGGTAGGCGACGGCCATATGAAAGAGCATCAACGCCAGCGCAGCCCACACACCAGTATAGACTTTTGCAATCTGGTCCGGCACTACGGGAAGCCGCGGCGGTGCCTCCGGATTTTCCCTGAAATAGGTTTTGATCCGATCCAGGGCATACTCGTAATCCTGCGCATTCACCCGGATTTCCCAACTGTTTTCAGACCGGGCTGTGGTGTAGGCGACGCCCGAAGCGCTTAAAATGAGAGCACACAAGTCTGCTTGCTCATGGGTCATGTTTTCGAACAGCTTCTGCATGAAAGGTCTCGAGTCGAAATATGGATCATTTTTGATGAAACTCAGTTTATCCAAAAAGCCGAAAGGAAACAACTGAAATGGTGGAAATCAATTCCGGTAATGTACTTGCAACGGTACGTCGGTAACTGCTATTATCGGCTATCTTTATTAAACTAGGCGACCCATTATCGCAAACCATATTCGTGACGCCCACAGGTACCGGAGGTGAGGATGTTTTTGTCCCTTATTCAAAACAGACGCAGTATCAGAAGATTTGAAGAAAAACCCGTTGAAAATGAAAAAGTCGAACAATTGCTCGAAGCGGGACTGCGCAGCCCTTCCGGCAAGGGAAGCAATCCTTGGGAATTCATTGTGGTCGACGACCCTTCGCTCTTGGAGAAACTATCTCGGTCAAAACCCCACGGTGCGGCATTCTTAAAGGGCGCCCCCCTGGCCATCGTGGTCTGCGGTGATCCGGAAAAATCGGATGTGTGGGTGGAAAACACTTCCATCGCCTCGATCATGATTCACCTGATGGCCACTGATATGGGCCTGGGAAGCTGCTGGA
>JAFDDL010000106.1 GCA_019310865.1 Deltaproteobacteria bacterium
CCCAGGGCCTTGAGGCTCGTAAATGCCCCACGGTGTCATCTTGCTGTATGCATCTTCAGAAATCACTTCCAATGCTTCGAAGATGGTTCCCAGCTGTTTCTGGGTCGACATGTAGGATGCCTTATAGGCCCCGTCTACACTTGCTTCCATCTCAATTTCAATACCGTGTCCCTGAAGCGCAGCAACGAATTCTCCGCGATTATCCACCGCATCGAAGCTCAGGTGATGCACCCCTTCTCCCCGGGTTTCAAGAAACTCCCGATGGCTGCTCGGGCCCCAAAGCGGCTGCAACAACTCGATTTCAAGTCTACCGAGCTTGACCAATCCCATTCGAATAGCAGATTCTTCCGTTCTCGGCCGGTCATGCAATATGTAATCCGAACTCACACCGTCAAGAAAGGCCCATGGGCCGATACCGAATATCTTCGAATACTGTTTAGCGGTTTTTACAACATCGCCAACGACGATACCCACTTGAAGAATTTCTTTTCCAGAAACATCAAAAATAGTTGATTTTTTTTTGTCCATTTTCATCACCGTCCTTTTTTCTGCAACGTCCACAATAACACGTTTTAGTGGTTCCCATTCTCTTGGAAGGTATTTCATGTCCTGTATAGATTCATGCAAAACGAATGCCAGTTAAAGTCAAAGCGACACCTCCGAAGCTGATCATACCTGCCTGTTAATGCCCCCTTTAGGGAATGGGAGAAAATCCATCGCCTTTTGGTGAAAACTCATGTCCATTTATTCGTGTCAGTGCCACCATTGCTTTCGGCCGGTAATGTGATGAATAAGATATGTCAATCAAGAACGGATTTCATGTTGCGACACGTCAAGAAAATTGAAATGATTCAATCCTGCACCAGCCGTAGCGGTTTTAGGAGCCAAATTCCTTTACCGATGTATCTTTACATGCGGTTTAATATTGTACCACATGAAAAAAAATAAATTTATTGTTTAAACAGTATGTTAAATCATAAATTTGTTTCATTTGTGTACCACATGACTGCTTAGCGACTTAATTTTTCAATGTTCGTCAATTCCCTTAACTCTGTGCTTTCCGGAAAGGCTGGCTCAGCTCATAAAATCAATCAGATTCCATTTGCTCCAGGTGGTGGCATAAGTCTTGCACATTTCTGCAAGCAAGGGGTAGCTTGATGTAGATATCCAAGGCCGCTTTTGGTTTAAAATTTATGAAACTACCGGAACTTCCGGCTATTGAACTCACAACTGAAAAAGACAATTATTACTGAAAGAAGGAAAAAAATGCTTTTTATGGCTATTAATGAGTATGATTCCGAAAACAAAGATGCAATGAGTGAAAGATTCAATGAAAAGGGACTGATGCTTCCTGAAGGAGTCAAAGAAATCGGTTTGTGGTCTCAGGTCACAGGTGCTCGTACATTTGGTGTTTTTGAAACCGATGATCCCGCAGCATTGGTGAAATTTGCCAACGAATGGAATGATCTCGGAGTAATGGAGATGATTCCAATAATGGACTCACGAGAAGTAAAAAAGATAGTAACAGGTGGTTGATAATGATTCTGAGCCCATATTGCTGCCCCGCCAGTGGGTTAGAACGTTTATCAGAAACATACACGAATAAGCGCGTATCCAGTAAAAAGGTCTAAGGAATCGATTGCGTCGAGTATTGAGTGGGAGGAAGGGGATTATACGCCTGCTTTCCGCTGGGTGAGGGCTTTTTGTAATTCGTCGAATTTTGCCTGGGTCAGCGGATATTTAAACGCCAAAAGCGCACAGATGAATATGGCGATACCGGGCAGAAAAATGGTGGACATCTGGATGCCGTGCAGCGCGCTTTGGGTTTGAACCGCTGCCTCTGCATTAAAACCGGCATATTGCAGGATGATTCCGGTTAGCCACATACCCACGGCAGTGGCAAGCTTATAGAAAAAGCTGATAACGGAAACGACCGTTCCTTCTCTTTTTTTACCGTATTTATATTCGTCGGCCACTGCACAGTCATATGCCATGGCATAATTGAAAACCCAGTATCCCGCCTGTCCCAATGCGTGCAATATACTAACCGCATATCCAATTGCCAGTGAGGTGTCCAAAAAATAGGTCAATATCAATCTCGCTCCGGCAATCAGTGTTGCACAGCCCAGAGTTTTTCCCTTGCCCAGGGTGCTTGAAAATTTTGTGCCGATAAATCCAACCATAATCGACAGCACCAGGACGCCCACTGAATAGCATAGAAATATTTTGGATATTCCCGCTTCATCCAATCCCAAATTGTAGGTTCCGTAAAATGCCAGGGAGCTTGCGGCCATGCCGCTAGTACCACCACAGATGATCAGAGTGAAAGCAACGATATAGGCCACAGGCCGATTTTTCAAAACATCCGCGTATGGCGTACATTCGTCTGGCTGACATAAAAAGAAAATCGCTTCTCGTATTGAGTGATCCATGGCAATGTGATAAGTTGGCTGTATCTTGCCATCAATTCACTGGAGATGCCCCCATGAAAGCAGCTGTTTTTTCACAAGTCGGGAAACTGTCCATCGAAGAAAAAGCCATTCCTGATATTGGACCCGAAGAGGCGCTGGTCAAGGTGGCCGTCTGCGGTATTTGCGGGTCCGATATCCACGCCTATAAAAGTGGTCTGTTATTTCCCATTGGTACGATTATGGGCCATGAGTTTACCGGTGTCCTGGAAAAAGTGGGGGCCAAGGTACAAAATCACAAAATCGGTGACCGGGTGGTTGTTTTCCCAAGTGCACCGTGTCGAAGGTGCGCATACTGCTTTCGGGGCAAGGAAAATCTCTGCCACAAATCATTTGAACGAAGTGTCGGCGAAGGCCTTGAACGAGACGGCGCTTATGCTGAATATGTCAGAATCCTCTGGCCCAATGAAATGCTCTACAAACTTCCCGACAGTGTATCATTTGCACAAGGGGCGCTGGTGGAACCTCTGGCCACTGGTTTTCACGCCGTGAGGCAATCCCGGTTTAGGCCCGGTGATCAAGTGGTGGTACTCGGTGCCGGTCCCATCGGCCTTTCCGCTATTCAGTTTCTTAAGATTGGCGGTGCCGGGAAGATAATCACCGTAGAAATTTCATCACTTCGAGCTGAAATTGCCAAAAGTCTCGGCGCCGATGTTGTACTGGATCCGTTAAAGGAAAAGGACGCGCTGGCCGACAAGGTGGCGGAACTCACCGGCGGATTGGGGGCGGATATCGTTTTCGAGTGCACGGGCGTTCAAGCCGCTTTTTCCAACTCAATTGCGCTCACAAGTAGCGGTGGGCAGATCATGGCCGTTGGAGTGATTGAACATGAAACCCCCATCGATCCGTTTTCACTGCTTATCAAGGAGGTTGAGTTGAGGGGAAGCTTTGGATACACCAGCGAAGAATTCCAAATGGTCATAAATTTCCTCAACCAGGGAAGGATACAAACCCAGGCACTGTTATCCGATACGATTCCCCTTATGGACATCGAAGAAAAGGGCTTTAAACGGTTGATGTCCAGGCCCGATGCAGTGAAAATTCTAGTGAAACCCTAAAGTTGATTGTAACCTGTCCAAAGAAATTGAAAATTTAGGTGTGAAAAGTCTTGCTCTTGCAGTGGATGTTACCGATGCGGATCAAAAAGAAAAAGGGGTCAAGTCTACTCTTGACTCTTTTAAGATGGATTCTTTTACGCTTGCCATCTGGATCTTTTATTTGCCTTCGAAATTTCTATTCGAATTTGTCGAGAGGTAGTAAGGAATAAATAAGGTATCTATAACAGAGAAAGAGTCAAGAGCAGACTTGACCCCTTGTCCCCTTGTACTATTTGACCGTTGACTCCGATGCGCTGTGTGCTGCCTATATGTACGGCACCACCAACCCCGAACTGTGGGGCATGACCGCCTGGCAGGCCCGGGAGATCATGCTGGGCTGTCGCGGCCTGAATATCATCGGCTGCGACTTTATGGAACATAACCCGGTAAAAGACCCCAGCGGTTACGCCACGCTGGTTTCCAATATGATGTGCTTTGAACTGCTGGCACTGCTGGCCGACAGCCGTGAAGCGGCAACGGGTCGCAAGAATCCCACCACCTGGGAAGACTGATCAGTTTGGACTGCAAGGAAGGATAGCATCGGGTCATTGCCAAAGTGGAGGCTCTGCACGATGCCTTGAAGGCGCCCCCGAAGATAAGGGCAAATACGTAGAGGCTCCACTCTGACTTACCGGTCAGCGAAAGTCAGCACAAGGACAGGCCAAGAATGATGGCCGGAAAAACGGATAAAATAGGGCCTTCCCGTATAGGCCCTGGCAAGGCGAGTGGCAATTTGAACCGCTTCCGTACCAGAGAGGCAAAACTTTATCTCCTCTTACCGGAATGAGGATCAAGGCAATCGATTTATTGCTTCCAGTGAATCGGCCACATCCTTCATTTCAAGCGCTTCAAGCTTGTCCCGTTTGGGCCAACCCGACTTTTTATCCCATCCTCTCAGAACATAAAACCTGTCCTTTAGATCTTCGAATTTCTTCTTGTCGTGGTAAGCCTCCAGCAGAATTCCACCGTGTTGGTATTCTTCCCATTTTTGGTTGAAAAAGCCTTCGGCAAATGTATCTGTTTCCCTCGTACGATCTTCCCCCTTCACCATGACAGCCCGACGCAGGTTGTAGATTCTTTCTCCGCTTTTCCACATCTCTTCGACATTTTGCTCAACGCCCGTGGCAGCCGAAAACATCCTGCTTTCTATGATGCGGATATCCATTTCGGGGGGATGGAAATACGAATCCGGAAGGGACGCAAAGTTGCAGACCGGTAGTGAGTTTTTCAACGACTGGTTATGCTGGACCCAGATGGTTTGTTTTTCAATCCCCTCATATACGGCCGATACCGCCCCCCCTTCCGCGTGGGCATAGGTTGACGCGCCGCAGGGTACGCCAAAATGTGCTTCCAGTTTGGACAGCGGAATATCGTGCTCGCTCTCTCTGTTAAACGATAGATAGCCGTCCGTTGAGTTGCCGGCATCCCGTGTATCGGTAGCCACGTGGAGGGCCAGGCCAAGCCAACCATAATAATGATTCGCGTACCCCCAAGCGGGATACCACCGCTGGAATTTCTGTTTCAAGGCCTCTTTATTGTTCACATTGTTGATGATACTGGCCATTCCGCGCGCAACCCCATCGGCCAACACGCTCGTATGATTCGCGATTCCTTCAAAAAGTGCATTCAGAAAATCGTGATCATTACTTTTTCCGCCAAGGGCTACCGGCATCCGCGACAGCCCTGCCTGCTCCCAATCATCCGGCGCCATGATGCCATTTTCTAATGAATCGATGATGATGAACATAAGACCGGCCAGGTCAAAATGGTTGATACCGAGTTTTTGCGAAACCACCAGCGCTTCCCAGGCCGCCTTGGCATTATCAACAAAAATGCCGTACCACCAGGATCCACACATGCCCTTTGCCTTGCCAATTCCCGGAACGTCATACACGCTGTAACACTGAAGCGGGCAGCCATAGGAACCGGCGAACTTTTTGCGGTATTTTCCCACCAGCTCCTGGGTTATCGCCTCCTTTCCCGGATCTTCGGCAAAGACCGGCACCCTGCCAAATCTCTGGAAACCGCCTTTGTGCCAGTCTCCCTTTTGCCGAATTGCGCCAAGCAGATCCATAAGCTGCTCAGGTTTTGCGAGTGCGACGTTTCCGGTGCCGGTCACCGCCACTGCTTTGAGATTTTTCGAACCCATCAGCGCACCGAACCCTCCCTGGCCGGCGGTGCTGCCGGTTTCATTGCCGATCACGGCGATCCGGCTGAGGTTTTCGCCGGCCGGACCGATGGCCAGCACGGATGATTTGGGTATACGCGCCATTAACACCCGCTGAGTTTCAATCAAGTCAAGCCCCCACAGGTCACTGGCATCTTTTATGCTGACATGCTCATCACAGATGGAAACATATACCGGGTGGGCAGACATGCCGGTAACGACAACGGCATCGTAACCGGCATACTTGAGTTCAGAGGGAAACTTGCCCCCGATGCCGGAGTAGGAAAACATCAGTTCCGGATAACTTTGAGGCGCCTTGCCGCAAATTTCGGCCCGGTTAAACGGTCCCGGGACGCCGGTCAGCGGGCCTGTGGCAATGATCAACGGATTTTCAGGATCAAAGGCATCCACCTTAGGACATCCCATTTCCCAAAATATCTTCGTGCTGAGACCGACACCGCCTATATATTTTTCCGGTTCAAAATCAGCGGTCGGTAATTTGGTTATCTTCTGTGTGGTCAGGTCAATCTGAAGAATTTTACCTGACCAGCCGAATGATTTTGCCATTGTTATTGCCCTCCATTTATCGGGATATATGTTAATGCGTCTACCGGACAGTATTCGACACAGATCGGTTCGTTATCCCTGTCCCAGCACAAATCATATTTTACCGCGATATCACGCACTGAATCCAATTTGACCGCCGGGGGATCGAAGGGGAAGGTCAGCCATTCTTTTGGAAGGTATTTTCTGTATAGATTCACGCAAAAACTCTGTGCTTTCCGAAAAGGCCGGCTCAGGTTATAATATATCGGCAAATGAAGCTTCAGAATACATTTCTCCGGTTGATTTTTTCTCAGCAGCTTCTTTCAATGCGTCATACTTCTGTTGCGTGATGGGGAATTTGAAACAGAAAATGGTACCCAGCAGAACCACCAAACCACCAAATACGCAGAAGCACGTCTCTATACCCGCCAAAGCCGACGGTGTCTGCACCGCCGCACTCTCATTGAATCCAACAGCACTTAACATTACACCACTGAGCCCAATGCCGGTGGCCATCCCGAGTTTCAGAAAAAAGCTCATTACCGATACGACAAGAGCATCCATGTTTCTACCTGTTTTATACGCTAGAACAGCCGCAACATCATATGCCAGGACGTAAATAAACACAAAGAATGCCGCTTGGCCAAGCCCAGTTGTGACCAGCAGCACAACCATCATGGCAGGTGTTATCCCGATGATTTTACCTGAAACCAGCAATGCGCCTGTAATGGTCCCAAAATACCCAAGGGTCTTCGCCTTGCCCAGGCTTTTGGAAAAACGGGTGGAGACCCATCCTGCCAGCGGAGTGAACGCAATTGCAGAAACCGAAAAAATACCCAGGTACAGTGACTGGTCGACCTCATTCTCAAAGCCCAGATTGAACTTTAGCAGGAACATCAAAAAGGCGGGAAGAATACCGCTTAAGGCGGCAATCAAGGTAAATGTCGCCCCCAGTAAATATCTCATGGATCTGTTTTTCAATGCCGTTCCAATCTGTTTAATCAAAATGAATTTTTTCCCCTGCTTTTCTTCTTTCGGACGTTCCAGGGGTTCTTTGCCCCTGGTAAAATTCCAACTGATCAGGTAGGTTGCCAGTATGAATGCGCCGCAAAGCGATGCCATGTAAGTCCAGCCTGCAGCTTCGGTCCCGTATTTTTGAGTACCTCGAGCAATCAGCAATGGGGTTGCGACCATTTCCAGCAGCACACCTACCTGTAAAAATACGACTGATACGGTTCTTATTTTGGTTTTTTCGTTATAGTCCTCCGTCAACTCTGAGCCAAGTGTCGCCCAGGGGATATCAACGGTTGTAAAGAACAGCCAGAACAGCATATTTAGTCCGATAAAGTATATCTGTTTTGCAGTACCCGTTACAAAAGAGACATCCGTAAACATAAGGACGGTTGTAACGGCAACTGGTATTGTGCCGATTAGTATAAATGGTCGTCTTTTCCCATGCTTCATGCGTGAGTTGTCGGAAAGATAGCCAACCAACGGGTCTGTAATGCCGTCCCAGAGAACGGAAATCAGTATGATTATCCCGCCTATTGCCGGATTAAATCCTGCTACGGTCGTCAGGAAGAATAAGAAAAATACAAAAAACAGATTTGCTGCAGCTGCATATCCGAGCGCACCTGACCCATATCCGATCATTGTCGCCATAGAGACTTTTTCTGTTTTCTCAGCCAATTGAGTTCCTTTCGTGTTCCAAATTGCTAAGCCCCATTCACAAGCGGGATTAATCAAGCCCGCGCTGCCCGAACCTTGCCCACCATCTCTTCGGCCACTTTGACAGCGACGATCCCATCCTGGACGAAACCATCCGCTATTTTTACACGTGAATATATTTACCGAAACCAACAATGACTCTACATGCTAAAGGTGTGCCATATAGATATTTCCAACCGGAAATTTAGATTATTTGCCAGAGAAGAAAGAGGTTGGTTATGGCTATAATATCGTGAAACTATAAGTATTTTAGCATGAGCAGTTGCATTTGGCAAATGGATTTCGGTTTATTTTTATTGTACATTTGCATATAAAATGTATTATAAATATCTGGTACAGAAATGCACCGTCCTCGATATCAAAATGATAGGCAATAATATGAAACTTCCCATACCACTGGAAGGGTATTTAAATGCCAGCTCAACCGGGTTTTTTGCGACCGATCAGACGGGCAATCTTTTATTTGTAAACCGGCGGTGCTTGAAAATATTTCAGCTATCTAAGGGCCCAGAGAGTCCGAGGACGACCGGCGATATTAATCCAACACTGGGTACCCTTGTTAAACGCTGCTTAAGCAACGAAAAACACCTAATTGGCGAGCGCCTGAAGTTCGATGATCAGGAGATTATTGTAAACTGTTCACCGGTGTTTGAAAAAGGAGCGGGCAAAGGAGTCGTTTGTACTCTCACCAAACTTTCAGAAGTCGATTGGTTAGTGGACAAGCTGGCGTCTTTCAATAAACAGATCACTCTTTTAAAAACGATTTTTAACGCATCGTCGGATGGTCTATGGTTGCTTGACAATACCGGTACGGCCATTGACGCGAACCCTGCCTGTGCATCAATCACTGGAATGGATAAAGAAGAAATTATCGGTAAAAATATATTTGAAGCTGAATTTAAGACATTACAAAAAAAGGACTTAGAATATATTCGTCAGGCGATGAAGACCAAAAGAGCGCTCTCCTATAGGGGCACGCAAAAAGATGGTGGCAAAAGAAATGCTATAAGCACGGCAACCCCGGTTTTGGACGAAGCGGGAAATCTGCTGTGGGTAGTGGGTAACGAGCGTGATTTGACGGAGTTGAATGAACTGAAAGAACAACTGGTTCATGCTAAGGAGATATCTGAAAAATACAAGGAAGAACTATCTGAACAAAACTACAGGGAGCTTTCGGATTCACCGATTGTGGCGGAGAGCAAATCCATGCATAATACCATACAAATGGCCCTAAAGTTGTCTCATATGGGTGCTTCTCCAATTATGATTACAGGTGAATCCGGCACGGGCAAAGGATTCCTGGCCAAGTTTATTCACCACAACAATCCACGCGGTCATCACCCGCTTGTACAGATCAATTGTGCCGCATTACCTGAGACTCTTTTAGAGGCGGAACTTTTTGGTTATGAAAAGGGTGCCTTCACGGGTGCTAGTG
>JAFDDL010000107.1 GCA_019310865.1 Deltaproteobacteria bacterium
GCCTGTGTGGTGAAAAAAAGATCGGTGGCGGCCAGGGCTTTGATTTTTTCCCGCAAATCTGCAACCACCGCCTCTCGCTTTTCAAAAACATCCACCACGGTTGGTGCTGTTGCATTGGCACCGGAAGCGGTGTTTTGAAGCGTTTTCAGAATGTTATCAGCCAGATTCCGGACCGCGTCGGTAAAATAATGCGCCATTTCACTGGCCATATCATCCAAAACGGTGTTGAGGCGATCTTCAAATTTGGCTTGCAGGCTCTCTATCCACTTTTTTAAGGATTGCTTTTTGCTGAACATGGCGCCCACGGCCCGTTTGTACAATTTTGGTACAGAAAGCCCTTCGTCAAATTCGGCTTTGATTTCAAACCCGATACGATCGTATTTTGCCACAAATCGCTCGACGGCATTTTGGCTTTCCCGGCGAAGTGATTCTGTGCCGTTATTAAGCTGGTTTTCCAGCGATCGAGCCGCCTGCCTGTCGGCGCCCAGCTGATCCTTGAGACGCTGGAGCGCATCGTGGATTTTTTTTAGCACTTTTTCCCCGGTTGCCAGCACGCCCGATAATTTGAGAAAAAGATGGCGCCCACCGGTGACGGTCGTTCGAATATGGGAACGGATGGCATCAAAGCCACTGCGCGGATCGTTTTCAGCCTCCCATTTTGCCGATGTAGAAAAGATCCGTGGGGTGTCAATACCGTGGCCGGTCGCATATTCCCAGACCTTTTCGGTATTTACCTGCAATTCTTCGGACGTGGCCAGATCGGCCTGCTGAAGGATAAAGATCACCTGTTTGCGCCATTCTTCGCTGATATAGTCCAAAAGCTCCCAGGCTGTGCGCGTGTGTGGATTTTTTGCCGGAAACACAAAGAGCACCAGACCGGAGTTGGGAATGTAGCGCTCGGTGATTTCATGATGGTGTTCGATCACAGTATTGGTGCCGGGAGTGTCCACGATGGCAATGTGCTTCAGAACCGATTCCGGCAGTCCGATGCGGCGATGATGGGGATTGATCTCGACTTGCGTTTTCTCAGGCGAATAGACCAGCTGCTGAATCACATCCGTACAGGGGGCCGGATCAACCTGACAGATGGGAACGCCCACCAGGGCATTGATGAAGCTGCTTTTGCCGGCCTTGATCTCTCCGACCACGACAAATAAAAACGGCTCGTTTACATTTGATCGAATGTCGTTGATGAGCGTCGCCAGCTGTGCGTCATCCGTTTCAAGTACAAGCGCATTGAGGTCATCGAGCAGGGACGTAATTTCGGCGCGGTACTGTTCGAACGCATCGTTCATGATCGGATTTTCCACATCGTCTCCTTCCACTTGCCCTTTCCTATCGCATCAAGAATCTGATACATTGAGCCTATAGCATGAAACCGGATCGATCCACAACAATCCGCCCTTGACGAATCGTTGCTTTCCGCTTAAAAGCGGTATTGAAATGGCCACCCGAAGATTCGAACGGATTTCAAATTGAGCAGAATCTGAGCCAGTTGTTGAATGTAACCTTTTCGCTCGTACGGACGACTTATCTATCCAATCGGGCCAGGGCGCATTAGAAACCATGGGAAATTGAATTTGAATTTAACGCGATTAAACAGACTCACCGAAAACATGGCGGGACAGGGGATCGATCAGCTGATCATATCGTCTCCCAGATCGATTTATTACCTGCTGGGAAATACCATCGAGCCCCATGAAAGATTGTTTGCCCTGACTGTGGATGCCGACGGGACGACGCGTCTTTTTGTCAATGAACTTGATGCCATGCATTTCAATAGCAGTGGTGTGGACATAACGACGTTCAGTGACGCGGAGGACTCTGTTGCCCTTTTGGCCAATCTGGTCAAAGGGGGCAACACCATCGGCATCGATAAGGATTGGCCGTCCCAATTCTTATTAAGGCTCATGGACAAAGCTGATGGGCATTACGTGATCGGATCGCGCGCTGTGGATGAAACGCGAATGATCAAGGATGACAAAGAGATCTCCCGGCTTCGAAACGCTTCGCAGATCAACGATACGGCCATGACAGAGGCCATGACGCTCGTACAGGCCGGGCTGAGCGAATCGGAAGTGGGGGAGGCGTTGGAAAAAATATACCGTAACCACTCGACAACACTGGCATTTAGCCTTATCTGCTACGGCGCCAACGCTGCTGAGCCACATCATAATAGTGATGACACACGCCTTGGGGACAATCAATGCGTCATAATCGATATCGGCGGGGTGACCAAGGGGTATTATTCGGATATGACCCGAAGCTTTTTTAAAGGAACGCCCGACGATGAATATCAAAAGATATACGAGACTGTTTTAAATGCCAATTTGGCCGGCATCAACGCAGTCAAACCCGGGATTCATTTTGCCGATATCGACCGGGCGGCCCGTGACGTTATCGATAAGGCCGGGTACGGGGAATACTTTATTCATCGAACCGGGCATAATATCGGTCTGGACGGACATGAATATCCCGATGTGGGTGTCGGTAGTGAGGTGATGGTTCAACCGGGCATGACATTTTCCATCGAGCCGGGAATTTATATTCCCGGAAAATACGGCGTCCGGATCGAAGATATCGTTCTTGTGACTGAAAACGGCTGTGAGGTGTTGAACGACTATTCCAAGGAATTCGCCACAATAAACTGAATGAATTTTGAAAAACACCGATGGAATGTATTTGATATGAAACGCTCCCAGTTCTTCATTATAATTAGCGTGCTGGTCGGACTGATGATCGCGGGATGCACCGCTTTTCTGCCGGCGCAGCGAAGCCTTGATGACGAGGCCCCCGGCAGGTACGCGCAGTCGGGCGGCATTTCCCAGCCGGTTGAGCGCTGGTGGGAGGAATTTGACGACCCACAGCTCAACGAGCTCATTGGCAAGGCGTTCCAGGACGGGTTTACTTTACATGAGGCCTGGGCGCGGTTTGATCAGGCAATGGCCCTTGCCGTGCAAGCAGGTGCCGGCCGCTATCCGGAAATCTCGGCCGAGGCGAGCGCGCTCACCGCTCGGCAGCGATCCGAAAACGGTGTTTCCACTACACTCGGATTCGAACAGTACACTCTGGGCCTGGTGGGCAGCTATGAAGTTGATTTATGGCGACGGATACATTCACAGCGCCAAGCTGCGGTGCTGGCAGCCGAGGCGTCCCGGGAAGATTTAAACGCAACGGCCTTGACGCTGGCAGCGTCTGTCACCGAGCGTTGGGCGCGGATCATCTCGCAAAAACGGCAGATCGCGCTTTTGAAAGAGCAACTGGCTGCCAACCTGATCTTATTGGAACTGGTGGAGCTTCGGTTCAGAAAGGCGCTGGCATCAGCACTGGATGTGTTTCAGCAGCGCCAGATCGTGGAACAAAAACGCGCGCAGATTCCCCTGGCCGAACAGCGCGAACGGTTGCTTCTTAATGAATTGGCTTTATTATTGGGAAAGCCGCCCGCATCGATGCCGGAGATTCGACAGTCGGACTTCAAGGTGCCGGAAAAGGTGCCGGATATCGGCCTGCCAATTCAGCTTCTCACATCCAGGCCCGACGTTCGGGCTGCCGGCTTACGGCTTCAGGCGACGGATTGGGAACTGGCGGTGGCTCGCGCCGACCGGTTGCCGAGCATTCGGTTAACGGGCAGGGCGGCTTACCAGTCCGGGGAAATAGATTCACTGCTGGACAATTGGCTGCTTAACCTGACTGCAGGTCTGACCGCGCCGGTGTTTGACGGGGCAAGGCGCCGGTCGGAAGTCGACCGGCGCGAAGCGGTGTTGGATGAGACCTTGACGGCATTTCGGCGTACCCTTATCACGGCTATCAAGGAGGTCGAGGACGCGTTGGTCACGGAAGAGACGCTTCGGCGGCACCTGGTTGGCCTGGAGGCGCAGCTCGCCGCTGCCAGAAGCGCCTTGAAAGAAGCGCGATCTCGATATCGCAAGGGATTGAATGATTATTTGCCGGTACTGACACAAGTGGTATCGGTCCAAAATCTCGAGCAGGATCTGATCCGGCGGGAAACGGATGTGTTGACCACCCGCGTAAACCTTTATCGTGCCTTGGGGGGCGCGCGAATAACCGATTCGGGAATTGCGCCATGGAAAATCGAAGAATCGAACGGAAATGATATAGACCAAAAATGATGGAAAACCACGTGCAAACGCAAAACTCAGATCAGAATATGCCCCGGCCTGCCAAAGTTTGGTTTCGAAAGGTTTACAAGGTGCTTTTATGCTTCGTGATCATTCTTTGTGGTATGGGGTTGGCGGTTTACATCACCCAAACAGCCCCCAAAGCTTCCAAGCGAATACCGCAGCAAATGTCACCCCTGGTTCAAGTGGAGCCGGTTCGTCAGATGAGCCATACCGTTGTCATCAACGCCATGGGAACCGTCATTCCGGCCCGTGAGGTAGTGTTAAAGGCTCGGGTTTCCGGCGAAATTATTGAGATACATCCGGAATTTAACCCGGGAAGCTTTGTAGCGGCCGGGACAACCTTGCTTCGGATCGATGGCGCTGATTACGAACTGCTATTAAACCGGAAGCGCAGCGCAGTGGTCAATGCCCATTATGCCCTGGCTCTTGAAATGGGAAGACAGGATGTGGCCAAGCGGGAATGGATGCTGTTAAACGATGACCGTGATGGTCCGCCGGAGGATGCGGCACTTGCATTGCGAAGACCCCATCTGGAAAAGGTTCAGGCCGATTTATCGGCTGCTGAATCGGATTTGGCCCAGGCCCGCCTGAATCTGGAACGTACCCGCATCTTCGCACCTTTTAATGCGATCATACGGGAAAAAGATGTGGAATTCGGTAGCCAGGTGGGATCCCAGGACAAACTGGCCGAGCTGGTGGGAGTGGATTATTACTGGGTTCAGGTATCTTTGCCGGCCGATCGGATCAGCTGGATATCGATTCCCACAACCCACCGCGAAACCGGTGCGGCGGCCCGGATTTTCTATCACTCCGGTTCTGTGGCCACCGGCCGCGTCATCAAATTGCTGGGTGATCTGGAATCCGAGGGACGCATGGCGCGTCTGCTCATATCAATCGCAGATCCGCTGGGTATAGAAGCGCCGGACACCGGTCGCCCGCCGCTTCTTATCGGCGAATATGTCAGGGTTGAAATAGAAGGTCGTCATTTGGACAGCGCCGTTCGCATTCCCCGAGATGCGCTACGCAACAACAGCCAGGTTTGGATTGCCGGACCGGATAACCGGCTTGAAATCCGGTCGGTTCAAACCCTGTGGCGCGATCAGGAATCCGTGCTGATCGGGCAGGATTTGAATGACGACGAGCTGCTCATCGTTTCGGATCTGGCCACGCCGGTTGCCGGAATGTCGCTCGATATTGATAAATAATTGACTAATTTGAAGAATTCAGACGCCACCCATACACCAAAGCGAAACCGGGGCCCCATTGCCTGGATGGCCGGCCATTCCGTCAGTGCCAATCTTCTCATGGCCATCTTGCTCATCTGCGGTTTTTTGCTGGCCAAGAATATTAAAAAGGAGCTGTTTCCCGATTTTGAACTGGACCTGGTCTTTATTCGCGTTGCATATCCCGGCGCCAGCCCCGAAGAGGTTGAGCGGGCCATCTTGCTGGCCATCGAGGAGGCGGTCCAGGATCTTGATGGGGTTGAGGAGGTAACGGCGAGCGCTCGTGAGGGAAGCGGATCGGTCACCATTGAAGTCTTGGATGGGGCGGATGCCCATCAGGTCAGCCAGGATGTTAAAAACGAAGTCGATCGCATTGTATCATTTCCCTTAGAGGCCGAGGAGCCTGAAGTCACTGTGGCCGGCCGAAAACGGTCCGTGGTTGAATTGGCGCTGTTCGGGGATCAGGACGAGTGGGTGCTCAGGGAGATGGCCGAGACCGTTCGGGACCGGCTGCTTTCAGATGAACAGATCACCCAGGTGGACCTGGAAGGCGTTCGTGATTACGAGATCAGCATCGAAATACCCCAGAACACGCTTCGGACGTATAACCTCACCCTGGGCGCTGTGGCGCAAACCATTCGCAGTACGGCGGTGGAGCTGCCGGGCGGCGCCATCCGGGCCACCACCGGGGACGTGCTGGTTCGGGTAAAGGAACGCCGGGACTACGGCCATGAATTTGGCAAAATACCCATCATTACAACCAATGACGGGACCGAAGTGCTCCTGGAGGATATTGCAACAATCACCGACGGTTTTGCGGACACCGATCAGTTCGCCACCTTTAACGGAAAACCGGCTGTCATGCTCCAGGTTTTTCGGGTGGGCGATCAGACCCCCATTACCGTATCCGACGCTGTTTCTCGAAAAATGTCCGAAATCAACTCGATTTTGCCGCCGGGGTTGGAATTGGAGGCTCGAAACGATCGCTCCCAATGGTATCGTCAGCGTCTTGATTTGATGCTGCGAAACGGCTTTATCGGACTTGGGCTGGTCTTTATCCTGCTGGCGATTTTTTTAGAGATCCGGCTGGCATTCTGGGTCAGCCTGGGCATTCCCATTTCCATTCTCGGCTCCTTTCTGATTCTGCCAAGTATTGGGGTGAGTATCAATGTGGTCACCATGTTCGCCTTTATTGTCACCCTGGGCATCGTGGTGGACGATGCCATTGTTGCCGGAGAAAATATTTATTACCACCGGCAGCAGGGGCTGGACTGGTTTCCGGCGGCCATAAAAGGCGCCCGGGAAATTGCCATGCCGGTGACCTTCAGCGTCCTGTCCAATATGGTGGCCTTTATGCCGATTTTGTTTATTCCCGGCTTTATGGGAAAGGTGTTTCGCAGTATTCCGCTGGTCGTGATCTGCGTATTTGCCGTTTCTCTTGTGGAGAGCCTCTTTATTCTCCCGGCCCACCTTGGTCACCAGCGTGGTGAGATGAAAAAGGGTCCGTTTTCCCGGCTTTTCCAACTTCAACAACGCTTCAGCGCCTTTTTCAGTAACCAGGTCCGCATAAAATATGGTCCCTTTCTATCACTGGCCCTGCGATGGCGGTATGTGACGTTTTCCATCGGAGTCGCTATTTTAATCATAACCCTGGCCTATATCAAGAGCGGGCGGCTTGGCTTTGAGCTGTTTCCGAAACTGGAGTCCGATTATGCGCTGGTGACAGCGACACTCCCCTTTGGCAGTGCCGTTCAAAAAACCGAGCAAATCCAGGCGAAACTGGTGCACGCCGCCCGGGAGATCGCCGGCAACGAAGCGGGCGATCTGGTGGAAGGCATCTATGCACGTATAAACGGTAATATCACCAGGGTGCAGGTGTATTTGACACCACCGGACGTGCGACCCATCTCAACCGCTCAATTGACCCGGATGTGGCGTGAAAAAGTAGGGAATCTGACCGGCCTGGAAAACATCAAATTCGAATCGGATGCCGGTGGACCGGGCCGGGGCGCCGCCATTGCCGTGGAGCTGAGCCATCGGGATATTGTGGTTCTGGAGCGGGCGAGCCGGGAGCTGGCAACTGCTATGGCATATTTTCCCAATGCAATCGACATCGACGATGGGTTTTCACAGGGCAAGCCGCAAATCGACTTTAAAATGAAACCCGAAGGGCGCAGCCTGGGGCTGCAGTCTGTGGAGATTGCCAGGCAGATCCGCCATGCATATTACGGAGCGGAAGTCTTACGCCAGCAGCGGGGACGAAACGAAGTCAAGGTCATGGTTCGGTTGCCGAAGTCCGAGCGAAAGTCCGAGTACAGTCTCGAGGAGATGATCCTGCGCTCCCCGGCGGGCAAGGAAATCGCGTTGCGAGAGGCCGTGAGCCTGAGCCGGGGGCGGGCCTATACCACCATCGACCGCCGAAAGGGGCGCCGGGTCGTGACCGTGACGGCCGATGCCCGGCCGCGCAGCCAGGCGGGGCAAATTCTTCAATCACTCCAAGCCGATACCCTGCCGGGTCTCAAGCAGAAGTATCCCGGCTTGACCTTCAGCTTCGAAGGGCGCCAGGCTGATCGCCGGGAGAGCATGCAAAGTCTGATCAAAGGCCTTATGTATGCATTGCTTGTCATCTATGCCATGCTGGCGGTCCCCTTCAATAGCTATATCCAGCCGATGATTATCATGATATGCATTCCGTTCGGGATCGTCGGCGCCATCATCGGTCATCTGATCATGGGCTACAGTTTAAGTGTGATCAGCATGTTCGGGGTGGTGGCGCTTTCCGGGGTCGTGGTCAACGATTCGCTGGTTCTCATCGATTTTGCCAACCGGCGCCGACGAAACGGGATGGGGCCAATGCAAGCGATTCACGAGGCAGCCATCCATCGGTTCCGGCCCATTTTACTGACCACGTTAACCACATTCGGCGGGCTTTCACCGATGATATTTGAAACGAGCCGGCAGGCGCGTTTCCTGATCCCCATGGCCATTTCCTTAGGGTACGGCATTGTTTTTGCCACCCTTATCACGCTGGTACTGGTGCCTGCGTTGTATCTGATGATTGAAGATTTACTGCAATTGATTCGTTCAGAAAAGCCCCAAACCAGTCCCTGACAGGAGGTATTTATGGGTCACACGCGACGCTCCATTTACATAAACCTGATGATCATATCTGTGATGTTGGCGGGTATCCCCTCGGCTTCGGCAGCCCCCATCAAGCTCACCTACAGCTGTTTTTTTCCGCCCAGTCATGTTCAGAGCCGGTTGGCGGAGGCCTGGTGCAAGGCGGTTGAAAAACGAACCGACGGGCAAGTAAAGATTGAATACTATCCGGGCCAGACCCTGACCAAGGCCAAACAATGTTATGACGGCACGATCTATGGACTTTCCGACATCGGGTTTTCCGTTTTCGGTTATACACGGGGACGGTTTCCGGTCATGGCGGCGGTGGATCTGCCCCTGGGGTATACCAGCGGAGCCAATGCTACCCGGGTTGCCAATGCTGTTTACGAAAAATTCAATCCCAAGGAGTTGCGCGACACCCAGGTGATGTACTTGCATGCCCATGGGCCGGGGCTTGTTCATAGCCGAAACAAACCGATCCTGCGCATTGAGGATATGAAGGGTATGAAATTCAGGTCCACCGGCACCAGCGCCCTGGTGGTCCAGGCCCTGGGTGGCACACCGGTTCCAAAGCCGATGCCCGAGGCCTACCAGATGCTTCAAAAGGGGGTTGTGGACGGAGCGTTTTATCCCCTGGAATCAAACAAGGGCTGGAGGCTCGGCGAAGTGGTTCATTATGCCACCGCCGCCTATGCGGCGGCATACACAACCACCTTTTTCGTTGTCATGAACAAGGAAAAATGGGCGGCCCTACCGGCGGATGTTCAGCAGACAATAACCGAAATCAATGCAGAGTGGGCCATCAAACACGGTGAGGCCTGGGACGCAAGTGATATGGCGGGGATCGTATACTTTCTCAAACAGGGCGGCCGGATAAACGGCATGGGCAAGAATGAAGCTGCTCGGTGGCGCCAGGCGGTGGCGCCGGTC
>JAFDDL010000108.1 GCA_019310865.1 Deltaproteobacteria bacterium
ACAAACTGTTACCAGGGGATGTGAGAATGAAGATTATTGGTGCTTAAAATGAGGCGGTTTTAGATTGGACCGCCTCGTTTCGAGCGAGAAGTCGAAAGAGACTGGTCGCTTTGCTTTCTCTGGAATACCAAATCCGTAATACTCCATATAGTCTTTATATTCTTGATAAATACCCTCTGCATTAAAACCATATTCTTCCAGAGAATATTTATGCCGTCCGTATTTCCCCTGCTTATTGTTTTCAAGATAGACCCTCATTTTTTCTTCAAATTCTTTGGTGTATTCAAGGTTAAATTTTTTATAAATTTTCTTTACCATTGCTATTGGGTTTGAAAATAACTCTTCGTATACACAATCGAATATTTGTCCTTCTTTTTCTGAGTGTTCTTTTCGATAATTGAATGGTACCATTAAACACTTTTCAAAAAGTACCTTAAATAACTGTCCGAACCTATGTTTATCAAAAGAACCATCTTGATCAAATGCGATACACCAGGACTCACCAAGGCGACAAATAGAGGGGAGGGTGACTAACGGATTTCGATGTGTTAACACAACTCTTACATCAGGATATTCATTAAAAATGACGGGAAAACAGGGTGCATAATTTGGTGCTTTGAGCGTCCAGTGCGTCTTGGCAGGTCGATAGGCATCCAACATGGTAAAAAACAGTCGTTCATACCTGAATACAGGGCGCTTATCTTCAATCTTTAAGAAATGATCCATATAAGCCCTTCCGGCACTTGGGGAGTTTAATACATTCATCCCGTTATGAGAGAGCATGTAGAGGAAGGATTCTTCCTTCTCGACAGCTGAATATAGGTGGGATTCAGAAAATTTCTCTATGAAACCAGGCGCTAAACGAGACAGGGTGGTTACAGCAGCCCCACTATTTTTAATTCTAGGGTCCTCCAGTGGACTGGCTTGTGAAGTCATCGGCGGTGTCGTTATCTCCACTTCGAAGGTATAAGGAGAGCGTGTGTTTGGGTCTTCACTCATTAAGCGATGTAGCAGGGTAGTTCCAGAGCGAGGTGAGCCGGTTATTATTACCGGTGCTTTGAACTTTCCGTTAGTTTCTATGAATTCTTTATTTATACACAGCGTCATAAATAATTGCGCATGCCATTCATGTGGATAACCAGAAAACAGAGGCATTAACCGTAATATGCGCATTTAAATCAGACGTCGTGTATAGATGATAGTGTTGAAGTACCTTTTTTCGATTTTTCAACCAATTTAATTCAATTTTTTTGATTAATAATCTGCCGACGGTGCAAAGAAATGGGTTATTATCAATACCACTGCAAAATGATAATAGGGCCTTTCTCGCTTGTTCCAACTCCTCTTTCGTTCCCAGATATTCATCAAGTGGTGCAGCGCTATCAAACTCCCTTAATAACGCGCCCTTTGTCATAAACGGTCGAGAACCAAATAAGCCATAAACACTGTCTATCCATTGAAGTGGTTTTAATAATGCAGAATATTTAACATGATTATTAGGAAAGCGTTCTGATTGAAAGGGATCACTATTTCGAGGATCTCGTTGATAGTAATTTGACAAGTCAGCCATTTTTAATTCTCTCGGATAGCAGTCGCTTTGTGGTGTGTGGCTACCCGAATGATATCAAATTGTTTTTTCATATGCAAATTTTACACGGGGGGTATGCCGCTACCCACTATTAGTTTAACAATCTTAAATTATATGGTATTTCTATCCAGAAATGACAAAAATTCGGCGGTTATTTTCATGTGAAATACTCACACTACGTGTTCTGATGGTGTTTGGTCCGGTATTGCGCTAACTGGGAATGGGAATTGAATTGATGTTTTATCATATTGGTGTAAGGTTCGCGATATCATGTGGGTATCTGTAATGTGGGTGCCTTGCGCATTCTGGGACTTTCTTGCCAGTATCTCTTGTGGCGGTGTTTATTAATTGAGTGGGTTTTGTGCGTGTTTTTGTTAAGCTGTATTTTCCCAATTCGTCAAAAGGCATAGCCAATTCGATTTCGCGCAAAATCCCAATTGTCGAATTATGAATTTGCCAATCGGAAATTCAGTTCAAACGAGGACAGTTAGTTTCTTTCTTGCAAGGATTTGACATATTCGACAATGCGCCATCGATCTGCAACGGCGATGGTGGTGGCTAAAGCCGGCTGCCGGCCTTCCGGCAGTCCATAGCTGATCTCATGAAACAGCTTGCCGGCGGTCATGCCTTGTACCTTCGGGCTTCTCAAATCGCCGGGCAGCGGTGCGAAGCTTTGCCCCACCGTTCCCATACCATCATGATTTTTACCATGGCACTGGGTGCAATAGATGCCATAGAGTGTCCGACCCTGGCTAATGACAGCGGGATCGCCTGGTGCGAGGGGTGAAATGATTTCATCGCCGGAAAGGTTTCGGTACTGGGCCTCGCCGCCGTGGATTGGGATGATACCCGAGGCCATTGGCGGGATGGGTGTTTCGTGGGGTCGAATGGCCGGTGTTTCCCACATGCGTCCCAGGGGAAACTGAATATCATAGATGGAAAGGCCGTACAGTCCAGCAGAAACGACAGCTGCCACCACCAAAAGAAATAAAAGTCGCTTCATCTACTCTCCCTTTTCGCCCCGAACATGCTGGGGATACGGCAACGGTTCATAGACGGCATAGGGTGATTCACCCGGCACATCCGCCACTGGCCGGAAAGCCCAGGTGGGCTGCCCCCTGTCGCCCACCACGAAAAAGGAAAAAAGACCCTTGGCCAGAATGATGAGCAGTAATAAAACGATGATCACCCAGTCTGACCGCCATCGAGATTTTTCCTGCGAATGCGCCATGTTAAATTTTCACTCCCAACAGACCGGTCATCAGAATATAAAAAAAGGCCCACAAGACCGTTCCAACAATTATCAGGGTCATGGCCAGGGGAAACGGGGCGTCCTTGTCCTCGATTCCCTCAGGATAGCGATAGACAATCGTTCGTTTCCGGTCTTGTGAATCTTTGCGCTTGATAATGGTGAAGTCAAGCGCCAAAGCGAAAACCACTATAAAGATCAGCGTCGGAATCACCGCCAACATCAAATGCTGAAAATTGAGCAACTCAAAAAATCGCATGGTGCCTACTTTCCCTTAAAATAATTATCATCCCCCGGACGAGAGCAATGCAACCACGAGCACCGCGGCGCTGGAGAGCAGTCCGGCGCCGGCCAGAAAGAACAATGCGTAAATCTCGATTCGCGGCCAGCGGGATGTTTTGGACTCCCCTGCCCCGCCATCGGGCTCCAGGGGCAAAAACCGGGCGCGCTGCTGGTCTGAAAACTGCCTATTTTGAAGCGCCCAGCGAAAGACGAGCAGTCCGATGGCCAATCCAATGAAAATATATGCCATAAAGTAAGGAAAATACACGGTTTCCACCTCTTACTGGTCCATTGGCGCTTGAATCCCTGTCGGTTCATTTGGTGGTTCATAGGCCGCATCGATTCCGCGCGGCTCGGTATTGGCGTCCGTCTGGTTGATCAGGTAAACCGCCACAAAATTGCCCACATCCCAGATCTTTTCCGACTCCAACTCGCGTTTGAAATACGGCATGGCCGTTCCGGTAATACCGTTCATGATTTGATAATACAAAATGCCGCCGGTTATTTCACGTCCCTTTAAGATGGTAAAGTTAAAGGGGGGCGGGTATATCCACGGCTGTGCCGGCCCCATGCCGTCGCCGATGGGGCTGTGGCACCCGGTGCAGTTATCCTGGTAGATCTTATGTCCCCTGGCCAGTCCGGCTTCCGTTGTGGGGTACGGATTTGGAATATCCCGCCACCCTTGGGGAACATGGTTGTTGAACCATTCCACATTTTTCTCCGGACCGGCCTCATAGGCTGCGATGGATGCCTTTTTCCAGAAGCGCTGTCGTTTCATCCGGTTGTCCGCGTCCTTCAGGCCCAGGCTCTGGACATAGGCCGTCAGCAGTTGAATCTTTTCTTCTCCCAGAAATGCAAATGCCGGCATGATTGAATTGGGGCGCGTGTAGCGGGGGTTCATAAAATGGGCGATATGCCAATCGTCCGGATGCTCCCCGCCCTCCTGGCTCAGATCCGGACCGGTCCGGGCCGATCCCAGAAGGATGGGCCGGTCCTGAACGTAATCGCCTGCCTGGGCGATGCGCTCGGCCCCCAGCCCCCAATCGACGGTCCGAATCGATTGACTGTGGCAATACACACAACCATTGGCGATGTATAGGGCCCGCCCCGTTTCTTCTGTTTCGGTCCGGACTCGGAATATCTCGGAAGGCGCTTCACTCCGGGTTGCATAGGGCAGCACCACGACGACAAACACCACCGCCGCAAGGATGAGCAGGCTGCCGATTACCACGGAACTGGGCGACATCTTCATTTAGTTTTCTCCAACTCTCTGAAAAAGGGTCCGGAAAATATTATACAGCCCAATAAGCGCCCCGGAAAACAACATGACGCCCAACGAGGCGCGAACCACGTAGTACATGTGGATTTCCGGCAAAAGCCGGTATACGGTTTCACCATTGAGCCAGGCATTTCCCTGAATCAGTCCGGCGATCGTCAGCACCACCGTAAAGCCAACCACAGCGATGAGCACCAGCCAGTACTGAAGGTCCGCCAACAGGCGGCTGAAAAGCGGCTTTCCGGTCACCTTGGGCAGAATGTAGTAGATACCCCCCAGGGCGATCATGCCGGCAAACCCCAGCACGCCGATGTGGGCATGGCCCACCACCCAGTTGTTGAAATGGGTCACGCGCTGGACCTGCGGCAGGGACATCATCGACCCTTGAATACTGACGAAAAAGTACATGATGGTGCCGGTAAAAACGAATTTGGCCCCGATATCGTTGTGAATTTCACCGAGGCGCCCCTTGGCCGTCAACCAGATATTGATTAAAAACGCCATCACCGGAATGACCATGGCCACCGAGTCGACGATGGCAATGACCTTGAGCCAGGTCGGCACGGGCACCTGCAGAAGATGGTGCGTGCCGATATGGGTGTACACCACCAGCAATGACCAGAACCCGAGCAGGGATAAGGTATGACTGTATAAGGGGCGTTTTACGGCCCGGGGAATCACGTAATACGCTACGCCGGCCGAAAGTGGCGTCAGAAGCAGGCCGAACACGTTGTGCCCGTAAAACCACAGCAGGATGGCGTCGGGTATTCCCAGAAGCGCGCCGTTGTCCGGTTGCCAGATCACGTTTCCCAGGGCATAGGTCGTTGCGGTAAGGATGGCCGCTGCACAGACATACCATACGGAGACGTACAACAGCGGCTCCCGGCGCCGGCGAACGGTCATAATGAAGTTAAAGAATACCAGTGAAAACGCCATCACCACAAGGACATCCAGGGGCCAGATCAGTTCGGCGTATTCCCTGCCCTGGGTGTATCCCATGGCCAGGCTGACCACCACGCCCACCAGGAGCACGTTCCAGGCAACGACCGTAAATACCCCCAGCTTGTCGCTGTAGAGGGGGGTTCGAAGCAGTCGGGGCACGAAATAGAATGCGGACCCCAACAGACCCGGCGTGACAAACCCGAACAGCACGATGTTGATGTGAATGGGGCGAATTCTTCCGAAAACCAGCCACCCGATGTTCTCCGTAACATCGGGCGCCATGAGCTCAATGGCGCCGATAAGGCCCATCAGGGTGCCCACCGTCATCCAGAGCGCAGAGGTGAAAAAAAAGCCTTTGGCCGTTGAATGGTTGGCCGGGTTTTCTTCAATGCTGTTTTCCAAATTCTTCGTCCCTCTCCTTAGAAGTGGTTTCAAAGCATTAGCTTATGTTCAATGGCAAGGCCGCAGCGTTTTTGAAACTCGGACAAGTGTACTATGTCGAGGATTTCAAAAATGCGAGAACGCAGCCATTGGGCATAAGATGAGGTTTTGAAACCTCTTCTAGCTGTGACACGCCAACCAGCAGTCTATATTCGCCTTTTTCTCCCGGTGACATTCAACACAAAATCCCATTTGAAATCGGTTCGCCGGGAGGCGGTCCATGGTCTCCACCGCGCCATGGCATTGCTCGCAGGCGATTTCCTTTTTGATATGCCGCTGGTGATTGAACAGCACATGTTCGGGCAGATAGTTGACCTTGCGCCAGGGCGTCGGCGTTCCCGTGTTAAAATACCGGTGCTCCTTTTGAATTTCCGGATGATTGGCAATGATATACTGGTGGCAGTAAAGGCATTTTTCAACCGGCGCAATACCCGGGTGGATCGACCGCTCCACGTAGGGGTGACAAAACCGGCAGTTGATCGCCTTAACCCCCGCATGCACCCGGTGGCTAAATGCGATAGGCTGCTCGGGGCCGATCCAGGCCGCCGGCGGCGCATATAAAATCACCAGAAAACCGACAACCAGAAGGGCGCAGGCCGAAACCCATCCGATGGCCATTTTATTATCGGCAAAAAATTGCCATCTTTTCCGTGATTCACCTGCTTCGACCATCAGTCCTCCATCACCGATCTTGATCCGGTCATCACAAGTTCCGGGAAACGATTTAAAAATAATGTCACCGCCGCAAGCATCAACCCGAAAAACCCCAATGTCACTGCCGCTTCCGTCAAACCAACAGAAACCGATTCGGCATGGGGCTGCAATGCAGGTGCTAAGAGAAGCAAATGCTCCAACCAGATTCCGGCGATCACCACCGTGCATAATAGCGTCATTGCCCGGGGCATCATTTTGATCCGTCGGTTTAACAGGATAAAAAACGGAAGGAGAAAGGAGATGGCAAAAACGGTCCAGGCAACGACCCGGTAAGGATCGCGCAGGGTTCGCTCAATGATGTATGCGCTTTCCTCCGGAATATTACCGTACCAGATCACCAGAAACTGGCAGTAGAAAAAATCGGCCCAGACCAGGCAGAAGCCCAAAAAGAGCTTTCCGACATCGTGAAAATGCGCGTCTGCCAGCGGCACAGCGGATGGAGACTTGAGTTTCAGAAAAGACGCCAGGATAATAATCCCACCGAGTCCGACGTAGAAGGCCTTGACAAAGGTATAGGCGCCGAAAAGGGTCGAATACCAGTGAGGGTCTGCGGCCATCACCCAGTCATAACCGATTAAAGACAATACGACGACAAATGCCAGGATATACAAAATGCTAAAAAAGGTCATCCGGGCAGATCGTTTTTCCATGTCCGGCTCATGTCGGTTCCAGACGCGATAAAACCAGCGCCGAAGGCCGTTGTCCGGGGGATGGTCCGAAAGTTTGAAACCCAGGGCATAATAGAGATAGGCGCCGCCCAGGGCATAGAGCACCAGCAGGCCCAGCGCATCTCTGGTAAATAAAAAACCGGTATTGAGCCACACTTCCTTGCCGTGCAGATCCTGCCCGATCCAGGGAAACAGATACGTCTTACCGAGTAGCAGCACCAGAAACAGAATCAGGGAGATGGGGAAAAAGGCGCTGAAGGCCTCCGCTACACCGGCCATTGAGGCGCTCCATCGCGCCCGGGTGATATGCATCACGGCGGAAAACAGCAGACCCCCCTGGGAAATGGCCGACCAGAGAAGAAAATTAATCAGATACGCCATCCAGACCCGTTCAGGATGAGCGCCCATTGCCTGGGTCACAAATACAATGCCGCCCAGCCCGATCAATACGGCTGATGTAATCAGAACCGGCGTTTGCCGGATGATGGGAGTCTGGTCTTGATCAGGTTTCATATACCCTAGCCTCTCCGCCGTTTGACTGGATAAAGCGAATCAGGTCATCCTCATCTTCGGGTTTGCACGACGCCAAAACACCGTAATGATCGCCGGAGCAGCGCGCATCGTAATGGGTCAATGGTTTCCAGTCTGGAATGCGCGCCTGGGTCATCAGGCCGATTACATTACCGAGCACGGCAACGAGAATCGTAAATTCAAATCCCACAATAACAAAGGGAATCCAGGCCATGACCGGCTTTCCGCTAACGATGAGTTCCCAGCGCGAGGCCGTGAAGGCCGCCAGGGTAAACCCGCTGATAAATCCAATGATTCCACCCACCAGGGTGAAATAGCCCACTTTACTCGTCTGGGTTCCCGCAGCTTTGGCCAGTCGGGTGCTGGGAATGGGACTGTGAACGGACTCGATACGCCAGGGGGCATCAGCCATGGCTTTTACCGTATGGGCCGCCTGGGTTTCATCCTGAAATACGCCCATGATGCGCCGCTTATGGGCCATGGTGCCCTCCTTCATGAAGGGTCTCTTTGAGTTCCGTCATGGAGACCGACGGCATATGCTTTACAAACAACACGAAGAACAGGAAAAAGAGAGAAAAACTGCCCAGCATGATTCCAAATTCCACAAGGGTTGGGGCATAATTTCCCCATGCATGGGGAATGAAATCATGGGCGACACTGGTGACGATAATTACGAACCGTTCAAACCACATGCCGATGTTCACGAATATGGAAATGACAAAGAGACATCCCAGATGGGTTCGAATTCGCTTGATGAACAGCAGCAGTGGAATTACGGTATTGCAGGTGACCATGATCCAGAAACCGACGGCGTATTGACCGGAAGCCCGCCAGAGGAAAATGGCCCCCTCCACCGGGTTGTGACTGTACCAGGCGATTAAAAACTCGGTTGTATAGGCGAACCCGACGATCAGGCCGGTCAGGATGATGGTTTTCGCTACATTTTCAAGCACCTGCCGGGTGATGAGGCGCTCGTAGCTAAAAATCTTTCGCAAGGGGATCATCAGCGTTACCACCATGGCCAGACCCGAGTGAATGGCGCCGGCCACGAAATAAGGCGCAAAAATGGTGGTATGCCAGCCGGGCACCACAGCCAGGGCAAAATCCCAGGACACGACCGAGTGAACCGAAATTACCAGGGGGGTGGCCAGGGCTGCAAAAAAGAGATATGCACGGCTGTGGTGGCGCCACTGTTCAAGGGCCCCGGTCCATCCCATGGACAAAACCGTGAATATTTTCTTCCGAACACCCTCGGACCGGTCCCGCACCACGGCAAGGTCGGGGAGCATGCCGGTATACCAGAATAGTACACTGACGATCAGGTAGGTGCTGATGGCCACGACATCGAACATGAGTGGTGACTGGAAGTTGGGCCAAAGGGTACGCTGGTTGGGAATCGGAAGCATGTAATAGACCATCCAGGGTCGCCCCAGATGAATGAAGGGAAACAGGCCGGCCGTGCAAACGGCAAAAACGGTCATGGTCTCGGCGGCCCGGGCGATGGGATTTCGCCATCCGGCCCGAAAGAGGTGCAAAATGGCGGATATCAAGGTGCCCGAGTGGGCAATTCCGACCCAGAAGACAAAATTGATCAGATAGGTCCCCCAGGCAACCGGGTTGTTTTGCCCCCCGACGCCGATGCCCACCCATATCTGATACGCCCAGCAGGCTGCCCCCACCAATACAC
>JAFDDL010000730.1 GCA_019310865.1 Deltaproteobacteria bacterium
CTCATCGGCAAAAACAATATGCATGAGTTCGCCTATGGTGCCACAAACCTGAACGAATACATCGGTGACACCCGAAATCCCTGGGACCCGGATCGTATCACGGGTGGCTCCAGTGGCGGTTCCGCTGCCGCCATAGCCGGCTCGTGTTGCCTGTTGGCACTGGGGTCGGATACCGGCGGTTCCATCCGTATACCTGCCGCGCTCTGCGGGATCGTGGGATTGAAGCCGACTTTCGGGCGCGTCAGCAAGCATGGTCTTTTCCCCCTCAATGGGTCCCAAGATCATATCGGGCCCATGACCCGGACCGTCGCGGATGCGGCGATCGCGCTCGCATGTATTGCCGGCCACGACCCGAAGGATCCGCATGCCGCCCAGGTGCCTGTCGACGACTATCCCGGGATGTTGACGGGAGATATCCGGGGGGTTCGGATCGGCGTTCCCGACACCTTTTACTTTGATCGGTTAGATGGTGACGTGTTGGATACGTTTAAACAGGGGATATCCATATTTGAAGATCTGGGCGCCATTGTCAAAACCGTTCACATACCGGATCTGTATCGGGCCGAGAAGGCGACCTGGATGATTCTTTATTCGGAAGCCGCTGATTCTTTGGAAAAATATCACAAGAGACAGAGAAAAAACATGGGCCGTGATGTCTGCAAACGGCTGGACGAAGGCGCCGCCATATCGGCCGCCGATCTGTTGAAAGCCCAACAATTTCGCAGCACCGCTCAACTGAATTTTGCTCACGTCTTTGAAACGGTAGATGTCCTTTTGACGCCGGGCACCAGTATTCCCGCCCCCAAACCAGATCAATCCCATATAATGTTCGAGACTGATTCGGTCCCGGTGGGTGAGGCCCTGTCTCATTGCAGTCACGAACGCATGGTGCTGCGCGTGGCCCATGCGTATGAGAATAATAAAAAACTGTCTGGAGAATTGACGATTTATCCATAATCGGGTAGATCCGATTTTAAAATGGGACGTTTTGAAACGGCTCGGAAAGCATAAGAGATGAAAAAAGCATTAAGTGGTATCAGAATCCTTGATTTAACGAGGCTGCTGCCCGGCCCTTACTGTTCCATGTTGCTGGCGGATTTGGGCGCGGAGGTGATAAAAATCGAAGCGCCCCCCACCGGGGATACCATGAGACTCCGAGAACCGTTTCTCAGCAAAGAGAGTATGCAATATCTCATTTTGAATCGAAACAAGAAGAGTCTCACATTGAACCTCAAGACATCCGAAGCCAGGGATATTTTTTATAAACTCGCTGGGGAAATTGACATCGTTATCGAGAGCTTTCGCCCCGGGGTGGTTCAGCGGCTGGGGGTCGACTATGACACCATAAAGCAGATCAACCCGAAGGTCATTTTCTGCTCCATCACCGGATACGGGCAGGATGGGCCGTATCGGGATATCCCTGGGCACGACATCAATTTTCTCGGCATCAGTGGTATCCTGAGCATGACCGGCCAAAAAGGCGGACCACCTGTTGTGCCCGGGCTTCCCATTGCGGACGTCGGTGCCGCCTTGTCGGCGGCCGTTGCCATACTCGCGGCGGTTATTGCCTGCAAACAAACCGGGAAAGGTCAGTATGTCGATGCCTCGATGCTCGATAGTATCATCTCTTTTACCACGATTTTCGCCGCGGACTACTTCGGCACCGGGAAGGCGCCCCTGCGGGGAGAGTTCCGGCAATCGGGCCGTTATCCATTCTACAATATCTATGAAACAAAAGAGGGGAAATACCTGACACTGGGATGTTCGGAGCCACACTTCTGGGCGAACCTGTGTCGTGCGCTGGGGCGCGAGGATCTGACCGAATTCCAATTCGCCGAAGGCCAAAAAAGGGAAGCGATATTCAAGTTCTTGAAAGAGACCTTTTTAACAAAGGAGCGCGATGCGTGGGTCACACTCTTGAGAGAAGCCGATGTGTGCTGCGCCCCGGTCAATGATTTGGCGGAGGCGTTGACGGATCGGCAGGTCATTGCCAGAGAGATGGTACAGGAAATCGATCACCCGGTTGAAGGAAGTATCAAGCAGCTCGGATTTCCCTGTAAATTATCGGAAACCCCTGCCGCGATCACCCAGCCGCCACCTGCGCTTGGGGAACACACGGAAGAAATTCTCGGGGAGTTAGGATATGGCCTGGAACAAATAGACGGATTTAAACAGAGAGGTATCATTTGACATGAGTATTTTTAAAATGACCCCGGAACAAAAGCATTTAGTGGAGACCATCAGGGAATTTGCCGAAAGAGAGATCAAACCGGTGGTACGAGAGCTGGAAGCCAAAGATGAATATCCGACTGAAATTGTGGAAAAAATGAAAGAGTTGGGCCTGTTCGGCCTGTTGATACCCGAAGAATATGACGGTGCCGGGATCAGTTTGGTGACCTATGTGCTGATTATCGAGGAGTTGACCAAAGTATGGATGAGTATTGCCGGGATTCTCAACAGTCACCTCATCATGTCCTATATCGTTTCTCAATTCGGCACGGAGGCGCAAAAAAACAGATACCTGCCGCTTTTCGCTACCGGTGAAAAACGGGGGGGCGTTGCATTGACGGAACCCAATGCGGGAACCGATCTGAAAAGTATTGAAAGTACCGCTGTAAAGGAGGGTAGCGATTATATTGTCAACGGCACCAAGATGTTCATCACCAACGCCAGATATGGAAACACGTTTATTCTGATGGTGAAAACGGATAACCGGATACAGCCGCCCCAGAAAGGGATCAGCCTGTTCATCGCGGAAAAGGGTCCCGGATTCAACGTGGTCCGGGATATAGAGAAGATCGGGTACAAAGGTGTCAAAACCTGTGAATTGTATTTTGACAACTATCGTGTGCCGGCGGACAATCTGGTGGGCGGGGAAGAAGGCAAAGGACTCTACCAGCTCCTCAGTGCCATGGAGGTGGGGAGAATCAATGTCGCCACCCGAGGATACGCCAACGCCTTGGCCGCCTTCGAGGAGGCCATCGTCTATTCGCAGCAGCGCGTCCAATTCGGCAAACCCATTTGCCAACACCAATCCGTCCAGATCATGCTGGCGGAAA
>JAFDDL010000109.1 GCA_019310865.1 Deltaproteobacteria bacterium
AGAAGACCTGTTTGCCGTAGTTGTAGTAGCGGTTTTTATGGTTGGCCTCTACTACGTAAACCTTACGTTTCACCCAGGTTAGATTGGTCGGCGCCCAAGGCGCACCTTTCCAGCCTTCTACTTCAAACCCGTACTGTACGGCAGGATGATCTTTTGGAGTCATGATGCTCCCATCCATTGTCGTCGCCGCCCTAAACGGATGTTTGTCCACAAAGCCTATGAGACCCTCTCCTTTTTCCAAGAGCGTCCATTTCATGGCCGCTATCTTTCCATCATACATAGCGGCGTCATCTATGGCGAAGTCTGAACCAAACATGGCGTCAGAACGGCTCGCCGGGCTTGTCCGTCGCACCCGCCTGATGCTGGGGACATACGCGTATGTATTGTCCAGAGTCGGTCCCTCATACGACCAGAGCATGATGGCGGTTCCAGCCACATCAAAAGGAGCGGTGATCTTTGTGATGTTCAATCGCTGGACATTTTTTCGATTCTGAAGCCCTGCTGTTTGCGGATTCGACGTATACTTAAACTCGTAGTATAACGCGTCAACAGACCTTTCAAGACCTTTGGGGCCAACCCACAGAAGTTGGCTTTGAAAATTGATATGCCCTATCGACTGCCGGAAAAATCGCAGGTTATGCGCAATTTTTATTCCCGCTTCCGGCGTATTCTCGTTAACACCTGGAAATGGTATTCCCTCCAAATCGTTAGGGTATTTTCCAGTCTTTCGATCAACCAACAGGCCATCTTTGTCAACATCGTATCTGTCCTTGTTGCTCTCATGATTCTTTGTTACTTGGGCGGGTAAGTACTCATATGGATCATAGCTGAGCGTCCCAATTTTCAAATCCGTCAACTTTCCCTGCTCGACCAAATCAATCATTTCTTTGGGCAGCAAGCCTTCGAGCTTCTGCCAGGTGGATTTGTCGATCACGTCGCCTGGTGCAACATCTGCTACGGCCGCCTGCCCGAAGGATATGCAAAGCAACAGGGTCATAAAAATCATGATGTGTCGCATTTTGACATAATTTTTCATTTTTGCCTCCCTGATTTTCAAATAAAATTTGCGTTTATATTTCTGCAATATGGTTTATGTGGATTGTTGCCCGAAAACCATATTACCAATACCAGGTCGCCGTCAGACTGAGCTGATCACGATCTTTAAAAAATCCAAATCCGACAAAACTGCCCGAGATGTTGGCATACTGGAGCTTTAACATAAATGGTTCATGTCGATAGCTAATAGAGGGCATAAACATCAAGGCACCCCGAGGATCATAAGCCGCAATCAATTCAGGCATTATATTTCCCTGAAGATATAAGGTGTTGGTCAACAGGGTAAAGGTCTGCTCAAATCTCTTATGTCTTATGTTGAATGTGCTAGGATCCGGTGTGTCCGGTACGGCATAGCGCATCCGATTATCGTAATCCCGGCAGTATGTCCCGAAATATTGAAACGAGATTAGAAACGTCTTCTTCTTGTTTAACCACCTTATCCATTGGTCCTTATCCAGGCCAATGGAGAATTTGACAAAATCCTTGGTCGGTATTTCGCCGCTTCTAAATTGGGGAAATACCGGTGGGGCCGGTGGCGGGGCACCTGTGGGAATAAGCATCGGCCCGGGGGTATTGACTTCCGGAATAAAAACCGGCTCATCATCAAAATAAGCCACCTCGGCTCGAATTACCATATCCGTATTCATCTCATAGTAGTTCATGCTGAGCCCGGTTACGCGAACCTCAGGAAACGTCTTCCACAACATAACCTGCGCCGGAATGGGCGCGGCAGGCGGTGGCAGCGGAATAAACTGCTGGGTCATATCGAAAACAACGGCTGGCAAATCCAGATAAGATTTGAAATGACCCAAAGACAAGGTGAGATTTTGTCCCACAACACCCTGGCAACGGAAGCCATAACGGCTCGAACCGTTGTCATCATCCAGGTATCTATGGGCTTCATTAAAATCCACCACACCAGGGATACTACCCCATGCGACAGGAAGCACCGGGGGTGAATAGGGCGTTCCGAACGGTGCCTGGGGGGCTATCTCATCTTCAAGTTGGCCGGGGACCCAGAAACCCTCCAGAGCAAATGCATCGATTGGGCCCACCGTTCCGAAGTTGTAGCTTCCTCGAATCATCTTGAGAGGCACCCGGCGGTCGTCCAGATCCTCAAAGATCCCGCCAAAGGTGTCGTCTAATGGATTTATTAGATCCATCAGACGGAATACATCGGTCTCTCCCCAGGCAAGATTTTGCCTGCCGATTCTAACAAATAACGGGCCCCGAGAAATATCCAAATAAGCTTCCCACAGCTCAATGTCCTCTGCCACATCTTCGATATCATCTTTATTGAAGTCTTTAAGATCTTGAAATTGTGAAGGTCCATAATCGTAGATACCCTCGAAGAGAAAACGTCCCAGCAGATGATACTTCAATTTTAATCCCAAAGGACGAAAACCCTTTAAATCATGATCCACCTGCAGATATAACAGATTGCGGTGCTGAACCACATCACCCGAATCTGTGCCCAGCTGAGTAAATCCGGTCGAGTCCGTCGTCCGCACAGATAACCGCGACTGTAGCTTACCCGCGAAATCAAGGGTTTTGGCCTCGTTAATAAATATCGCGTTTGCCTGGGTCGAAAAAAACACTGCACCAAAAATCCAGCAAAAAATAAATAATACAAGTTTTCTAATAGCCATTATTGCCCTCCTTGTCTCTTATTTTCAGTTGTGAATAATCGCATTTAGACCATCTCTTTGACTCGCATCACCTCCCCCACTTTTTTCAAAACTAAACCACTCTGGCTGTGACAAACTTGGGTTTAAAAAATTTCACCAGCGTCGGGATGAGCACCAGGGCATTGATCATGTTGAGAAACATGAGCAGCCCTAACAACAGCCCCATTTCCGCCTGGAATTTCAGGTCCACAAATGCCCAGAAGACAACCCCGGCGATGAGGGTCGTGGCGGTAAAGATAATGGCCTTGCCGGTTGTCTGTACGGCCTTTCGGTTTGCAGCATCATAATCGCCCGACGCCTCAAACTCCTCTGCAATGCGCGCCGTCAGATAGATGCCGTAATCCACCCCGATTCCCACGGCCGTGGCGGCAACGGGCAGCGAATTGATATTCAAATCAATTCCTTGAAACACCATGAACACCTCCGACAGGACCTGTGAGATAGCCAATGGAATCACCAGCACCAGGCCGGCCATAATAGACCGGAAGGCAGCCGTGCATAGCAGGAACACAGCCAGAAAAACCACCACCAGCGATGCCCAATAAGAATATTCCACTTCCTCATTGACCGCCGCCAGAATGCCCAGAAGACCCCCGGCAAGTCTGAATCGCACCTTGTCGGCCTCTGAACTTCGCGCGTCGATAAACGCCTTGGCTTTGGCAATTCCTTGCTTGATTATCTCATTGCTGTAATCCTTATAAAAACAGGTCACGGTGGCATTGGTCCAGGTGCTATCCACCCACCGATCCATCTCCCCAGCGGCCGTGCTGGATTGAATCTGAAACCCGATTTCGCCCAGGTGTTTCTTGTTGTCAGGGATCATCTCCCACTTGGGGCTTCCTTCATGAAACATCCTGAAGATCCGTTTTATCATGTTGGTGAAGGTCAGCGTCCCCCCTGCCCCCCCCTGGGTCTCCATGTGGCGCTGAAAATCCTCCATTAAAGCCAGGGTCTCGGCGTTCTTGATGGCGCCCTGTTCTTTTCCCTCGGCAATGATCACCAGCTGATTGGTCCCTACAAAATTGCGGTTAAAAAACCGCGATGCTTCGTTATACGGGTGGTCAGCAAAAAGAAGGGCCGCTCCGGCCTCAGTGTTGCCCACCTTGAGCCTGAGGGAATAACTCGTTCCCACCACCAGGATGACCACGATGAGCACCAGCACCACCCAGCGGTTCCTGCCCATGGACGGCTTGATTAGTATCTTCGCCAGGGTCTCATAGAACCTGCCCCCTGTCTCCTGGCGGATCTGGCTCTCCTTCGGGGGCCGCAAAAAGGATAACAGAATGGGATTAAGGGTCAGCACCGTTACAAATATGGTCATAATCCAAAAGGAGCAGAAAAAAGCCAGATTTCGCATCAGGGGGATGGTGGCAACGGCAATGAGCAGCACCCCTGTCGCGTCCGTCATAATGGAAAGCGTCCCCGGCGTGAGAAGCTCACTGAAGGTACGCACAATGGCCTGCTTCCTGTCCCTGAGCCGGTCATACTCCTCACTATAGCGGGCCATGGTCTGAACGGAATGGCTCAAGGTCCGTGCCGTGATAATAAGCGGTACCACCAAGATAAGCGGGTCAAGATTATAGCCTAGCATACTGGCAAAGCCTAGGCCCATCAGTGCGCTCAACCCCGCTGAAAAGGTGGGCAGCACCACCCCCTGCCAGGTACGAAAGTAAAACAGCAACAGCCCTACCATCACTAGCACCGTCACCCCCAGCACAATGTAAACCTGGGGCGCCAAATGGTAGATATGGGCGTAAAGCGTCGGGTAGCCGGTAAAGTGAATGGTGGTATTGTTGTCTGACTCGCGCTTCTTTATCTCCTGCAGCCGATTATACAGGACAAGCGGGTTTACACCCTCCTCCCAGAACCCTGCAAAAATGGCCGCGGCCTTGTCATTGGCAGATACATAAAATCCTCTGATTCCCTCGTTCTGGTAAATACCCTCCTTGATCCTCTGAACATCCCCCTGGTTCTGGGGAAGGGAAGGGAACATGACCGGCGTGATCTGGATCCCCCATGAGGTCACCTGCACGTTCTTGAGTTTGGGGTGGGTGATGGAGGCCACCTGCACGGCATTACACCCATCGATGGTCATAATCTCCTGGGTGATGCGGTCAATTTTGGCGATGGTGTCCAGGTTGTAAATGTCCCCTTGCTTCACCTCCACCCCGCAGACGAGCACATTGGCCGTTCCGAACATGTTGCGGTACTGATTGTAGAGCTGGATGTAGGGGTGCCTGGGCGGATACAGGGAAAAAAAATCCGTCGCGACCCGCAGGGAAGTGAGATGGTAAAAGAAAAAGGCCGTGACCAGAGCCAGGGCCGCCAGGGCAGCGATTCTATGCCGCAGCAGGAATTTGATGTAACGTTCTGCCAGGCGTTTTTTAGATGGCATGGTCTTCATCCCTTACCAAGTAACTGTTTGATATTTAATGGATAGAAATAGCCCGTTGGCGCCTGCACCAAATCCTATTGCCTCATGAGGTTCGCTGTTTTTAAGGGCCACGGTGCCTATCCAGAACAAACTGTTCTTCTTCGGTGTCTCCACCATCTGCCAGCTCGCGCCGCCATCAGCACTGCGAAGTATGGTGCCTGCATCGCCCACGGCCCATCCTGTCTGCCCCCGAATCGTGATACCATAAAGGGACTTGACCGACTCGTTGCGGGCCCGCGCCCAGGTGAGCCCCTGATCCCTGGAATACACGATGACCCCGTCCAGCCCTGCCGCATACAACGAATCCCCGTCACGGGTGAGACAGAAAAAGGTCTTACCCTCTTGTGAGGGCTCAGAGCCTTCGCGCCAGGTCAGACCGCCGTCCTTTGTCTTAAAAATCTTGCCGAACTCAGCTGCAATCCACCCCTCAGAGGCATTGGCAAATTGAACCCCATAGAGAACCACATCATCACTGAGTGAGACATCCTGCCAGGTGGCGCCCCCATCCTCGGTGCGGACAATTGCGCCCCAGTCTCCCACAGCACAACCACGTAAGGCGTCGCCAAAGTCAATGCTGAACAGTTGCTTCTTCTTGCCGCTGTCCTGGGCCGACCAGGTCATGCCTCCGTCTGTGGTGTTCAGAATCAACCCGGATTTGCCGCAGATCCAGCCGTTTTTGGAATCGGAAAAACTCACGGAAAACAGTGGGCGCCTCGTATTGCTGGGGATCTCCTGCCACGTTGCGCCCTGGTCAGAGGACCGGAAGATCTTACCCCGGTCCCCAACCATCACAAATACCGCATCAGACACAATGGTCGATCCATAAATGTTTTCGCGAATATCCTGGGGGTTGAGGACTGGGGCAGACGCATCCGCATATCCGGAAATCAGGAGGAAGGCGCTCAACATTGCCAAAATAAGGACGGCAATCAAACTGAGCTTTTTATGCATTTTTGTCATGGCTGGTCCTCTGGTAAAAGTCGGTAAGACATCCTTTTTGTCTTCGATGTCCATTAGATGATCCAATACAGGTTATGTGGCTGTATCAAATTAGAGCGAATTTCATGCCAGATTCGCCAATATCAATGATAGAATTTGTAACCGACTGATTTAAAAATATTTCATTGATAGCAGGTACAATTTCGGGGGGAAATTAAAAAGCGGGAAGCCACTACATTAAGCGGGGGGCACTAAATATCGCGGCGTTATTTCGTGGGATATTAACCCATGATGTAATTTTATATCCATTTATGGCTTTTTTATATCCAGTTTGATCATGCGAGATCTCAGTGTACTTGGCGGTAACCCTAAAACTTCAGCGGCGCCGTCTTTGCCTTGAATTACCCATTTTTTTTCATCAAGTATTGCCTTTATATAATCACGTTCAAATTCTGCGAGCGTCTTATTCAATTTTTTCTGAACGGATTCCACCCGTGGCGAATCAAATTTCTCCGGCACTTCAAGCTTGGAACTCCGAGAGTTGATCACCGCACGTTCGATCACATTTTCTAGCTCCCTGACGTTGCCCGGCCATGAATGTTTCTCCCAGACATTTATTGTGCTTTGGGGGATATTATCGATATGTTTACCTATTTTCTTGCTGAATTTTTTGGTAAAGGCGTTTATCAGCAGGGGCAGGTCTTCCTTCCGTTTACGAAGGGGAGGAACCGTTATGGGGAATATATTCAAACGATAGTAAAGGTCTTCCCGAAACCTTCCTTTTTCAACTTCCTGTTCGAGATTTCTGTTCGTCGCCGCAATGATCCTGACATCCACCTTGATGGTACGGGAGCCGCCCATTCTCTCAAATTCACCATCCTGGACAACCCTCAACAGCTTTGCCTGCAGATTCAACGGCAGTTCACCGATCTCATCCAGGAAAATCGTGGCGCCATCTGCAAGCTCAAATCGACCGGTCCGCTTGGCGTGCGCCCCGGTAAAAGAACCTTTTTCATGTCCGAAAAATTCGCTTTCAATGACATTTGCGGCCAGTGTGGCGCAATTTACCTTAACAAGGGGCTTGTCTTTTCTCTGGCTTGTATGGTGAATGGCCCGTGCAATCAGCTCCTTTCCCGTGCCGGTTTCACCCATCACAAGGACTATTGAATCGGTGGGCGCCACTTGTTCAACTTTGAAAAGCACATGTTGCAAGGCTTCACTCTGACCTATGATGTTTTCGAAGTTGTGCGCCAACCTGATTTCATCTCTCAGATAATTACGCTCTAATTCAATCTTATTTTTTAGCGAACGTATTTCTGAAAATGCTTTATTAAGGGATTCTTCAGATTTTTTTCTTGTTAATACATTCGTAAATATCTCCGCAACTAGCCTAAGCCTTTTCACCAGATCTTCCGGCCATGATCTGTAATCACGTATTGAACTGAAACTTAAGAATCCCAATATGTTATTTCCGACTACCAGGGGAATCCCCAAATGAGATTTATAACCTTCCTTTGAAAAATATTTTCTTTCTGATTTTGCCTCTCCAGGCAAGTCATCCAACACCCAGGGTAATATTATGGTTTCCCCGTTTTGAATTTTCTTACTATACCAAGGATATTTTCCATTTAACACCGGCCCTGATAACAACTGAGACTCCAAGGAAGAGCTCGAATGGGTAATTTCAAAAGAGTTGCCATCGTTTAAAAACTGCGCAAGACCACTCACATCAATTTCTAAAAAATCTCCGATAATCTTAAGCCCCTCTTCAATCTTGTGGTCAATCATTTTTGTCGGTAAATGGATGAAATTGGAAGAAAGCTTAGAAATCATTTCCTCAAAATTCAGGCGTTCAGCGATGGAAAGCGCCAGGGATTTTTCCAGGGTGATATCCCTGAAAATAAAAAGCTTCGATGGGGAAGTTTCATCTAAACCTTTAAAATTGTTTAACTGCATTCTGGCCGAAAAAAGTTTTCCGTTGCTTTTCCGACATTTGACTTCAATTCCTTCTTTTATGGTTACTGCTTTTTCAAACTCTTCAACTATCTGATTATCGCTGAACAGATCGAACATCGGCCGTAGAAGAAATTTTTTGTATGAAATTTCAAAAAGATGCACCGCCGTTTTGTTAACCGTCTGGATAATGCCTTCTTTGTCAGTGGTAATAACGGCATTAGGCGAAGAATCAAGCAGGTTTTCAAGAAATGCAGTGGACTTGGATAACTGTAGATTCAGTTTTTTGAGAAAAAGCTTATCCTGTTTGATTTCCTCAGAAGTATCAATAATAAGGATAAAGCCTTCTCCGGAGAGCATAGGCGTTCCATATGAGACTCCCGACAGTTTTTCATCATAATATTGAGGTATAAAGTCATGATAAACAAACACATACGGTTTCTTCTTTTTTATCAGGTTCCAGTAACTGTTTGCAAATGTCTGGTTGCTGGGGGAATGCTTGCTAAAATTTTTACTCCAAGTTTCATGGAAAACGCTGCCGAGAACTTTTTGACGTTTTATTTTTGACAGCTTTTCCTGCTTTCGGTTCATAAGGACTACCCGGCAATCGCTGTCCAGAACCATCACACCCACCGGCAAATCATCAAGGACATTTTCCAGGAAAGCAGTTTTTTCTTTAAATTCGTTTCGCAGATTGTCATTCATATCCTTCACTCGTTATCTTTGTTTTATTCCGACAAACAATCCATCCATCCATCCATATCATAAAAACGGGGTAAAATATAATCCTCGCCAACACCAAACAATTGAGGGTCATCCATTACTTCCGGTACAACTGCAAAGATAGCTTAAGGGCTAGCGCCGCCATTATTTTGTATAATACCACGAACAAATAAATCTGCCAATTAATGGAGCGAAACGTAAATATCCAAATTACAGGGACGACTACGAACGGAGTCGTGTATACCAGCCTACGTGAGCCAATTCGGTCGGACACCCATCTGCCCAGCGGAGCCGTTCCCAGGCAAACATCATTATAGCGCTGACAATAAAGGCCGCTTGTGACAATCCATAACCGCGTTCGGTTAACAAGAACGTGGGAAAAAATGCATTAAGTGCAATTTGACCAGTTGACATCCGCCTGAGTTAAGCACATCACAATCCATTTCCGGACCCATTTCAGCATAGCGCGAACATGAAAATGTATTTTTTCGCGCATAAAAAGTCTTACTCTATATATATTATTGGTTGCAATTAAACAACTTAGGGTTCACATGAAAATCAGAGTTTGACACTACACGCTAAAATGTGATACACGTAATTACGTGTAAAATAGACAAAGGAGCCGGATATGGAAAAACAAAACGTAACACTGTCTCTTCCAAAGAATCTGCTTCAAAAAGCAAAAATATTGGCTGCCCGTCATGAAAAATCACTAAGTGAACTCATTCGGCAATCGCTTGAAGAAAAAGTCCGACAAGAGACCGGCTATAATGCAGCAAAACAAAGACAGTTAAGGTTGCTTAAATCAGGTATGGACCTGGGAACGATGGGCAAAATAGCGACGACAAGGGAAGAACTTCATGCCAGGCGATAAAATTTTTCTTGATACCAATATCCTGATATATGCCTACGATGTCACCGCCGGGGACAAGCATAAAATTGCCAACAACATTCTTGTGACGTTGTGGAAGTCAGGTACGGGTGTTTTGAGCACACAAGTACTCCAAGAATTCTTTGTCAATATCATACAAAAAATTCCAAAACCCATTGAAAAAGCGCTGGCCAAAAACATTGTTAGAGACTTTCTGAATTGGGACCTGGTTGTTAATTACGGCGACTCAATATTGAACGCGATCGATATATCCTCAAAATATGGATATTCTTTCTGGGATTCCCTAATCATTGAAGCAGCAGGCAGAAGCGGCGCAAAAACTCTTTTAACCGAGGATCTGGCGGACAATCAAATCGTTAATCATATTACAATAAAAAATCCTTTTAAATAAGATATGGGGACAGGTTTTTTATGCGCGAGCCCAAAGCATCACGCATCATCTAATCCCAATGCGCCGGGTTAAAAATATCATCAAAGGAAATAATATAGTCAAAAAATTCTCTTTTTACGATGGCTTCTTTTGCCCCTTCAGTAGTGATTAGTGTTTTTTCAAAAGTATAATTTTTATATCCGGCATTGTATTTTTTAAATAATTCTATCTTTTGGGCGACTTCCTTTTCAGCGCTGGATTTTACTTCTTCATCGTAGTACTTTATTTCACAAATAATTATCTTATTATCTTTTCTGATATACATCAGGTCAATCTGAAAACCCGGTATATCAGAACTTATGTTTCGATTAAAAAATGATCCTGCCCGATATTCCTTTGTCTCAATCAGGTTGAACGGTTTTAAATGTATGAGATTTTCAGATCGGTTATAAAATGCAGTATTACTCATAAATTGTCCAACGACAAAAGACGGCGATGATCCGGAAAAAATGAGTCTCAATTTTTTATTTTTTCGAAATACGTCATCCCAGAAAGGTTTAAGCTCAGCCAGAAATTCATCCTGATAATTGGAAAGCCACTGTATCTCCTCAAAATAGAGAATCACATCCTTCTTTTCCACATATTGACTTAAAATCTCAAAAAATTCACTCCACAGATCAAGTTTAATATATCTGTATTCCTGCTCTTTCTCCGCATAATTACCAAGCCGTCTAAGACATTCGGTTATTTGCCTTTTCCTTTCTTTTTTTGCGCTTGTTTTTGTTTTTCGATCCGGTTGAAGACCTTCAAATTTAAGAACGTTTTGATTCAAAAAAAACTGCTCAATCAATTCTGTTTTACCAACACGCCTTCGGCCATATATGACAATCACAGTCGCTTCTTTTTTCTTGTCAATTTCCTGTAAGCGCTTCCACCAATAAGTTCTGCCTACAAATTGTTTATTTTTTTTATTTTATAAAATTTCATAATTAATTCATATCATCAGATTTTTAGCCAAAAAAATAAATATTTTTTGGCTGATAACTACATAAACAGAACTTATTAGCCAAGAATTTATTTTATTTCTTGGCTAATAATTAATTATAATACTATTATTAGCCAAAAAATCAGGTGTTTTTTAATGTACATTCAAACATGTAAGTGGTGATGTGGATGCAAATGCCGGAAATTATGGGTGTGAGTAGTGACAGTAGAGGTTTTCGAAAGATGTCGTTTCAGTCATGGTTTGCACCTTTCGATTCATAAGATCAGGACCGCTGATGCCTCAGCCCGTCATAGTCCCTTGTCCGTGCGATGTCCGCTTTCAGGGTTTTACAGGCGTAACAAAGAACGCCGGCGCTGATTACATAGAATCACTTGTGACTCATAGGGGAGACACGCGCTGGGAGCTCACGGTGACCTCCGTCGGCGGCGCTTCGCCCATCAGATGCTCAACGAAATAATCCCAGGTTCGCTGAACCACATACCCTTCGGAACCGGCGGCATGGGTCTGGTTGGGCAAGCACATCAGATCGTAAGGCTTGTTGGCCTTGATCAAGGCGTCGATGAGGCGAAAGGCCTGGGTCTGGTGGACGTTCTCGTCCATGTCGCCATAGACGATCATGAGCTTGCCCTTGAGGTTTTTCGCCATGGCGGTGATGTCGAGCGTTTCCCAGTTCTTCGGTGATTCATCCGGTCGGGTCATATGCCGGGAGCCGTCCGCGTATTCGGGGATACCGACCATGTTTTCGAACCCGGGATACGAGGCCGCATAGTCGTACACACCGGCGCCGGAGACGGCCACATGGTAAAACTCCGGCCGACTCAAAATGGCCTGGGCGGAAAAAGTCCCGCCCCAGGACCAGCCGAATATGCCCACCCGTTCCGAGTCCATTTCCGGGTGACGCTCCGCCAATTGGCGGATGGCAGCGATGTGGTCGTCGATTCCCACCCGGGTGAATTCCGTGTATCCGGCATCGCGAAAGGCGTTATATCGGCCGGGGGTGCCGCGACCGTCGGTGACCACCACGGCAAATCCGAGCCGTGCAAGCGCATTCTTGCCGATGGGATTTCCGCTTTTATAGGCATCGACAAAGTT
>JAFDDL010000110.1 GCA_019310865.1 Deltaproteobacteria bacterium
ATCGCGCTCCAATGCCCGTACATCCGGTGACTCATCCCAGTTTGTCAACTGCAAAAGTATCCGGGTGGTCATGGACGCATCCCGGTTTACCACAGCGTCCATCAACTCCACAAAGCGCTCTCTTGTATCCCGGTCCACCATGCCAACCATACCAAAATCAAGAAGGCATATCACGTGGTCAGGCAGGACAAACAGGTTACCCGGGTGCGGATCGGCATGGAAAAATCCGTGAACAAACACCTGTCTCAGGATCAGATCGGCACCCCGGGCGGTAATTATTTTTTTATCAAGCCCGGCGGCATCCAACTGCTCTATGTGGGAAATTTTTATGCCCGACACAAACTCCATTGTGAGCACTTGCCGGGTGGAATAATCCGAATAGACCTTCGGCACATAAGTGGTCGAATCCTCAGCAAACAGCAGTGAAAAGCGACGCATGTTGGCAGACTCGATGCCGTAGTCCATTTCCTTTTCAATGGTCCTGGCAAATTCCTCAACGATATTTATCGGCCGGAGCAATGCCATTTCAGCAACATGACGTTCCATGAGCGTGGCCAGATGGAGCATAATTTCCAGGTCCACCTCCACAACCTTTTCGATTCCCGGTCGCTGGACTTTGATGGCCACCGCTTCCCCTGTCAAAAGACGTCCTTTGTGCACCTGACCGATGGATGCCGATGCGATGGGCTGCGCATCGAATTGAGAAAACAAGTCGTCAATGGGATTTTGAAGTTCGGACTCGATAATGGATCGGATTTCTTCAAAAGGGTGTGGCGGAACCTCGTCCTGAAGTTTGGAAAGCTCCGCAATGAATTCCGCCGGAATCAGATCGGGTCGGGTGGACAGAATCTGACCCAGCTTGACATACGTGGGGCCCAATTCCTCAATGGCCATTCGAAGGCGCTGGGCACGGGTGAGTTTCTCGACACGATCACGGCGTTTTCGTGATATCATCTGCATCCCGATTTCCAGGTATGCATCGATGCTGAGCCGTTCAATTAAATCCCCGAACCCGAATTTGAAGAACACGGATAAAATTTGTCGATATCGGTTTAGATGTCGATAGGTCCGTCCGATGACACCGATTTGTCTGATGCTGAGCATGTTCCTCCGCAGGAATAGTCTATTTAAAACCACGTTACCTGCAGCCACACAATGCTGTCAATGAAAATAACATGCCATCTATACGATTTTACCAATAGATTTCATTAGGATAGGCTTCTCATACAGCCAATACCCACCGCGGCCGATCGGCCGGAACAACGAAATGGGCCTTGACGCCAAGATCATGCTGCCCATATTATATGTGCCTTTAGCGATATTTAACCCCGAGCAGCGGCGGCGACATGCAGGCCGGGAAAGGCAACCGTATGATAGCCGTAACGAAAGGATTCGAATAAAAATGCCATATTCAATCGCACTTGCCGGTAAAGGCGGAACCGGAAAAACAACGTTGGCCGGACTTCTGATCAAATACTTGATTTCCAAGGAAAAATCACCGGTTCTGGCAGTGGATGCCGACAGCAACGCAAATTTAAATGAAGTGCTGGGCATACCGCTTACCGATACCCTGGGCCAAGCCCGTGAAGAGATGAAAAAAGGTAAAGTCCCGTCGGGAATGACAAAGGATGTGTTTATGTCCATGCGCTTGGAACAAGCCATTGCCGAGGCCGATGGCTTTGATCTGGTGGTGATGGGGCAACCGGAAGGCGCGGGTTGTTATTGCGCCGCCAATTCTCTTTTGGTCAGATTTCTCGACCGCTTGACCGGTAACTACCCGTACCTGGTCATGGACAACGAGGCGGGTATGGAGCACATCAGTCGTTTGACAACCCGAAATATTGATGTGCTTCTGCTGGTTTCCGACACGTCACGTCGCAGCATTCAGGCGGCCTGCCGCATTGATAAACTCGCGCGGGATCTCAATATCGGTGTCAGCGAAAGCTACCTGGTGGTTAACCAAACCAAAAACGGTGTGTCACAGGTGGCTTTAGACCTCATCGCAGCAGAGGGCATCACCCTGGCCGGCACCATTCCGGAAGATGAAACCATTTACGATTACGATTTGGCCGGCCGGCCAACCATCGAGATGCCCGATAATGCCGCGTCAATACAAGCCGCCTTCGATATTTTCGATAAAATCATTCGTTGAAAATTTATAGGTTTTGTTCTTTAATCTGCTTCTTGATGCTGTTTTGAATCGTTTGTTTAGAATTATCAAACAGCCGTATGAACGTCTCCTGAAGGGAAATGATGGTTTCTTTTTTTTTGATGGTCTGACCGAATGTGTCGACTTTTTGAGAAAGCAACTTATTTTCGGCATTCATTTTTTCGACTTTTTGGGAAAGCAACTTGTTTTCGGTATTCATTTTCTCGATTTTTTGCCGCAGTTGATTTTGACCCTTGCGGCATTGGCTTGTTTCTTTTTTCAATTTCTGAATCGAAAGGCGAAGCGCTTCCATCTGCTTTTCACCATCCGCAATCTGTTGCCGGGCAAGTTGATGTTCACTGCTAACGGCACTCAGTTGGGATTTGGAAACACAACCCGATAATGACACCAACACCATACCGATACTCCACAAAATAAGCCTGCAGTGCATGCCGATCCCCCCTGCATAATCGATTTGAATCCAGCTACCCCCAAGTTGCGTAAAGCGGTTAAAATTTCCGCCTTCCTTGAACTCGAAAAAATTATCCTATTTATAGATAGACACTATTTATGCTTGAACCAACCTGCAAGGACATGCTAATTGGATAGAAATCAATTTCTAGGGATTGCGGTGAGATACACGATTCCGAAATCCCATTTAACGTCAGGTGGTTGTGTTGCGAACATAGATCATTCGGATAATATTAGCAACTATTTAACACCATGCCGAACGCGAAATGAATGCCCGTAAAATTTGGGAATGCCTCTCATGAATGATTTTTCCCCTTCCAGCGCATCTAATTCCCCAAAACATGCCCGATCCCAACCCAAAACGGATCTTTTCCATGCCCATGGGCCCCCGGACCAAAGCCGGAAGGTTTCTCTTAAAGCATCTATCCGAAAACAGTTGCTGGTTCGGATTTGCGTTGCCGGTGCTCTCGTCTCCGTGGCACTAGCCGCTATTGTGTTTTTTCTTGAAATCCGCAGATTGGGTCTGGTTGTCAATAATCGAGCCAATGAAATGGCGCTTCGCTTTAATGATGAGATTCGGCCTGTCTTAGATGACGCTTCATCGACCGAGCAATCGGCGCTGCGCAATAAATTAAAGATGCTTTTAATTGCAGGGAAGCTCAACCTGGGAATGGGTCAGGTGGTTTGTGCCGGGATCTACGATCTTAACGGAAACGAAATCGTCATGGAAAAGGATCTGGATTGCGAGTATATAGATGTCATTGATGCATTTATGAAATCATCGGAATACCGCCTTCCAAAAGCTTCAAAGAAAGTCTACAAGTTCAGACGGATCAATGGGATACCCCATATACAGCTCAGCTATCCACTGACAAACAGCCAAGGCGAGGAGGTGGCCGTCATTGAAGGGGTTTTTGCAATATCCTCCAAAACCACCGATGAAGTTGTGGGACGAATTATGAGAACAGCACTTGAGGCCATCGGTATCGTGGTCTTAACAACCCTGATTTTGTATCCCATCATCATCACACTCATTGGGCGGCTATCGAAGTTGACAGATAACCTTCTTGAAGCCAACATTGAAACCTTACAGGCTCTTGGAAGCGCTATTGCCAAGCGAGACAGCGATACGGATATTCATAATTATCGCGTCACGCTCTACTCAGTAACTTTGGCCGAAACGTTGCGATTGAAACGACGATTGATTCGAGGACTGATCAAGGGCGCTTTTTTGCATGACATTGGGAAAATCGGTATCAGCGACCAAATTCTGTTAAAGCCGGGCAAGCTTACCTTTGAAGAGTGCGAGGTCATGAAGGGCCATGTCAACCATGGCATCGACATTGTCGGGCGCTCGGAATGGCTGAAAGATGCAACAGATGTGGTGGGTTATCATCACGAAAAATTTGCAGGCGGCGGTTATCCACATGGGCTTAGCGGTGAAAAAATCCCGCTCAATGCCAGAATTTTTGCCATTGCAGATGTGTTTGATGCACTGACTTCCAGCCGGCCCTACAAGACGTCCATGCCTTTCGAGGAGGCAATGGAGATACTATCAGAAGGACGTGGAAATCATTTTGATCCGTCCCTGCTTGACACCTTCAACACCATTGCAAAATCAGTGTATGAGGCAAGTGCCAATCGTCCTGAACAAGAATTGCGTGAAGAGCTGGAGTCCATTACACGACAATATTTTTCCAAAGAGCTATAGCATTCAAGCGTGGCTGATATGACGTCGGAAACGCAACTACGGGAAAATCCCTATACGGATCTTTTCATCTATTATCTGCAGGGTCGAGCCAACCATTGGGCTGTGAATTCCTTTACGGACTTTCTCGGAAATTGGGAGGAAGACGGGTATACATTTCTTTTTTTCTCGTCACCGGCAAAAAAACAGATTTCCGATCTGTTGACCCGGCAGCCCCACCTGACGCTTCTGGACAACTATCAGATGACCTACGACGACTGGCAGGGCGGACAGCTTCAACCCATGCAAATCGGCCGATTTCACATTGTGCCCCCCTGGCTTGCCGAAGCGACCCCGATGAAAAGTATCGATCCCAAGCAACGCATCCTGATGGACCCCGGTGTTGTTTTCGGAAACGGCAACCATCCCACCACCCGGCATTGTATTGAAGCGATAGAGCTGGCCTTTTCGCACCATCGAATCGATACGGCCCTTGATTTGGGCACCGGAACCGGATTGCTGGCTATCGTGGCAGCGCGCTTGGGCTGCCAAAATTGTCTTGCCTTGGATTTGAACCATCTTGCCGCCCGAACCGCACAAAACAACGTGGCCATCAATGGATGTGACCATCAAGTGCTGGTGGTGCAAGGTCGAGCTGAAGCTTTTATCGATTCGCGCGCAGACCTGCTCATCGCCAATATCCATTATGATGTCATGCGGCAACTGGTTCGCACCCGTGGGTTTTTTGAAAAGCAACTTTTCATACTGTCCGGACTGCTGCGAAGCGAAGTGCTTGATATTCAGCGGATCCTGGCCTCCTGCCCGGTGAAAATTTTGAAAAAATGGGAACAGGACACCACCTGGTATACGCTTTTGGGTGAGTCCGCTTCACACAATCCGGCCTATCGATTCAATCAGGAGGTGTCATGAATACAGGCACAAAGCAATCCATGAACCGCGCAGCCAAGACCCTGGTCGCCGCCGGTCAAACAGTGGCCCTTACCGGCGCCGGTATATCCGTGGAAAGCGGCATTCCACCGTTTCGCGGCAAGGGCGGCGTTTGGGAAAAATTCGACCCCATGGAATACGCCTATATCGACAGCTTTCTGAAAAACCCGGAAAAGGTCTGGCGTGTGTTGCTCTCCGAGCTGTTTAAAACCCTGAAAGCCGCCCAACCGAACAAGGCTCACAAGGGGCTTGCAGCGCTTGAATCCATGGGAAAGTTGCAATCGATCATTACCCAAAATGTGGATGGACTCCACCAGCAGGCCGGCAGCGGTGATGTTCTCGAATTTCACGGGACCTTTGCCCGTTATTACTGCATGGATTGTGGTCAACAAGCCGGGCTGGGCGATCTCGATTTAACCTGCATGCCCCCGCGATGCCGGTGCGACGGGGTAATTCGACCGGACTGTGTCTTTTTCGGAGAACCGATACCACCTGATTTGCTTCTGCGATCCGAGCAGCTGGCAGCCCAGTGCGATGTAATGCTGGTCGTGGGCACATCGGCATCCGTCACGCCGGCATCCGATCTACCGGTCCAGGCAAAGGCAGCCGGCGCCACCATCATAGAGGTGAATGCCCAGGAAACACCGTTGACAAATTGGATCAGCGATATCTTCCTGAAAGGAAAAGCAACCGAGATGATTCATCGCCTGGCAACCGAAACTACCGATTTGATGTGAAAGCATTTACATGAGAGAAATGAACTCCCGTTCCGAGTGGATTTACACCCTGTCGCTGACGGCGCCATCGCTGGATGACAATACAGCCGACGTGGACCGCCTGATATCAGCTGTTCAGCAGAAGCGGTGCGTGAAAACCGTATCCATGGACTTTACGCTGGCGAAAAAGCTGCCGCAAATCCTGCGAAATGCCGGTTACAACGTTGACTGTGTGGTATTCAACGACCGCAGCGAATCGGTGATTTTGGACGTCATCAGCGTCGAGAATACCCGCCGCGTGCTTGGGTTGGCCGTTGATCTGGGCACGACGCGCGTGGTGACCCGTCTAATGGATCTTTACAGCGGCCAGGTGCTCATTGAATCAACCTTTGACAACCCGCAACTGTCCGTCGGGCCTGATATTCTGACTCGTATTCACCATGCGGACACACAAAAGGGGGAACAACATCTTCACCAACTGATCCTTGACGCGCTCAACCGGCACATCGAGAACATTTTACACACCTGCAGCCTGCAAGCCGATTCACTTTATGCTGTCAGCGTCGCCGGCAATACCACCATGACCCATCTGTTTCTGGGGTTGCCGCCTCGCCATATTATCCGCGAGCCATATATTCCGGTGATGAACACGCCCCAAGTTGTCCGGGCGCGAGATCTCGGAATTGCCGCGAATCCATCCGCCCGGGTTCTGGTTTTTCCGAATGTCGGCAGTTATTTCGGCGGTGACCTTATCGCAGGCATCCTTCACGCAGATATTCATAACCATGAAAAAACAACACTCTTGGTGGACGTGGGCACCAACGCCGAAGTTCTGGTGGGCAACCGGCAATGGCTGATTGCCTGTGCCGGGGCCGCCGGCCCGGCATTGGAAGGCGGCGCCACCCAAATGGGAATGCTGGCAGGCCCGGGCGTAATCGATCGGGTTAGAATATCTTCGAAGACCCGCAATATAGACATTCACACTATCGAAAATGGACCACCCAAGGGCATTTGTGGATCCGGCTTGATCGATCTGGCAGCCCAGCTGTTTCGATCCGGTATGATCGACATTCGAGGCAAGTTCGTCCCACATGCATGCGGCCGGAAACTGGTGGAAATTGAACAGCTCGCCCACCTGGTCATCGTGCCGGCTTCGTTATCGGCATCCGGATCGAATCTGACCATTTCCCAAGCCGACCTGGACAGCCTGATTCGCTCCAAGGCAGCCATGTACACCATTTTAAATACGATCACTCGTTCGGTGGGCGTTACCTGGTCGGACATCGATACCTTTTATATTGCTGGAACCTTTGGTGCATACATCGATCCGGAATCGGCCATCACAATCGGCATGATTCCGGATCTGCCCAGAGAAAGATTTGTCTCTTTGGGTAACAGCAGCTTAGAAGGCGCCACCTGTGCGCTTCGCGATAACAGGCGTTTGGATGAAATCGATGCCATTCGCTCACAGGTGACCTACCTTGAACTGAACGTCAATCAAGCTTTCATGGCCCGATTTTCGGCGGCAAAGTTTCTGCCGCATACCGATAAGAGCCGGTTCCCGTCAGTTCAGGTACCGGACGCCTAATATATTATATGGGGAGGATATCCATTATGGTCGCGCATTTTAAGGTTGTCCCAGTCGGCATTGTCCGAAAAAACGAAAGTTCCGTTTGGATCGAAATCGAGGATCGGTATCGGGATGCACTTTACGGGCTGGACGGTTTTTCGCATATCGACATCGTTTACTGGTTTCACCAAAACGACATCCCCGAGAAACGATCCATCCTGAAAGTGCACCCCCGACACGATCCCAATAATCCTGAAACCGGCGTTTTCGGCACCCACGCACCGGTTCGCCCCAATCCCATCGGCATCACCCGGTGTCGGATACTGAAAATAGATGGACCCGTCATTTTCATAGACGATATCGATGCCTTTGACGGCTCACCGGTCATCGATATTAAATGCTATCTGCCACCCAAAAAGCCGGTGACGGATATTCGACTCCCCGATTGGGCATAGGTTTTTTTTACCAGAATTTGGCGGAATAAACCTGAAACTTGATCGATGCTGCGATCGCCTTGTCAATCTGGTACCGACACAACCCTCTGTTGTTTAAAGGTAAAAAATAATATATTGTTTTTGGCATATAACTTGCGGAGCAAAATGGCAAACGAGAAGAAAGGAGTCTTAAAATGGGCTTTTGGACAGCTGTTGTCGTCATCGTAATTGTTTGTGTTGTATTTGGAACCGTTGCCAGTATGTATCAAGCGCGATTGAAGTCCAAATCTGCTTCAAAAGGTACCGAGGTGGTGGTTGGTGATTTTGAAGCCCGACTGAAAAACGTTGAGAAGCGCATGGCAAACATCGAAACCATCGTTCTCGAAAAGGAAAAAGCCAAAACATTCGATTCCTTCCGAGATTGATCCGATTTACATGCCCTACGATTACGCTATTTTATCCAAAATAATTGTACGTACCTTGGGTCCAGGTCATCGGCTGAAACCAGCCCCAGCTCCGACTCAACCTCGGCAAACATACGGGTCAGGCACGGGCCTAAGCGTTCGGAAATCGTTTCGGGTCGCTCGTTGGCGCACCGGGACAGCCAATTAAGGAAACGGGTTTTGGCGTTCTGGGAGGCTTTAGGGGAGCTTTCAGGGTCACCGTTGGCATGGGGTTCGTCGAATAAGCTAATTAAAAACAGCCTGAATGAATCCAGGGATATCGGTTCAATGGCGACTGATTGGCGTCCATCCGGCGGGCCCATTGCTTCCCAGGCCCACAGGGTCAGCACCAGGCTTTTGTAGGTCAAATGATGTCCTTCTATTTTTTTTGGAGGCTTACCGATGGCCATATCTGCCAGCAACGCATCGAAAGCCATCATCTCATCCAGGACGCGCTCGCTTGCCGCGATATCCGCTGATGATCTAAACTCCCGATACAGTGAATCACCGGACTCATAATTATCATAATACAGGGGTTTGGCTAGCACCAGTCCACCCAGAACGCCAACCCAGGCCTCTCCCCAAAATGTCATGGGCAACCGGTTTTTCTGAAACCATGCGCTTTCCCGCCATCGCTGGGCTCGAAATTTTAAGTCAAGCGCCTGCACGTACCCGAAACGAAAAATATCCGCAAGCGGGGCATTCTCAAGAAGCCCCGTCATAAGTGCGGTTTTTTGCCGCGAGGCCGGGTCCGTCATGTCTGCGTATGTTTCAATGCCAATGTTCAGATACCCGCAGGCCTTTTGAACCACGGTTTTCAGTTCCGACCGATCCTGTATCTTCTTTTGTTCCGCCGAAATGATCCGATTGCACAGGGCGGCGAACTCCGACTGAAGTTGCTGGTTCAACACGGTGT
>JAFDDL010000001.1 GCA_019310865.1 Deltaproteobacteria bacterium
GGACGGAAATATTTCCAAACTGCACAGGGCTGGAGCAGACCTTGTCATGTCACATGCTTCCATGGGAGCAAATACCATTATTAATCTTCTAAAACCCAATAAAACACTGATGTTCGCAGAAGGATTGAACATCTTCCGTGCGTCGGTATCCTCATCCCTTGTTGGCAAATCTCTTGCCGAAAGTCAAATCCGGAAACAAACGGGCTGCAGCGTGATAGCTATTTATAGAGAGAATGAATTGAATATCAACCCCGAACCATCGATTCTTCTTGGGGAGCATGATGAAATGGTCTTGATTGGGACGAGCGATGCGGAAAAACGTCTCATGGACATCTATAGTGTATATAATAATACCACCGATTGAACCATTGGGTTCATACCATGGACGGCATTTCCAACGCGTCCAATCTACCGACCCGTCCTCTATTCACTCGACACACCTGGGTGGCTAAATTTTGACCATGTTGTGCTTGACGGCGATTTTAAATAGACCAGCCACTCGGTCCACATTGAGCTTTTTTAGGATTTTGAATTTGTGGGAGTGAACGGTGCTGTGGGCAATGCCCATTCGGGAGGATATCTCTTTGGGGGTTAGACCATCGGCTAGCAGTTTCATCACCTGGCATTCGCGTGAACTCAGCTTGTCCAGTTCATCATTCAGCGCCAGCTAAAGGCTGCAAAGTTATTGGATTGCCCAGGGTCGGAGGGCTACATCACTGCTATGAGTAGAGGCCGGCTGCGTAAAAGAATTTTTTATCGGTTATCCTACAGGCCAAATACCTTAAATTTTATGTCAGAAAACTCTGGTGGTTTCGTACAAAAACCTGTTTTTCAATTTTTGCGAATGACAGCGATTTCATAGATTGCCTTGACATATTTTATGTGTGTGGTATTCTAAAATTAGATTTTACGAATATCAGAAAATCAAACAAAATATATGATTATAAAAAAGGAGCGAAAAATGACGTTGGCCAAGGTTAAAAAGCGTTATCAAATAACACTGCCCCTGGTGATCCGCAAAAAATTCCATATTGCTGAGGGGGATTTTGTTGATGTGGAAGAACGGCAGGGTGGCATTTTCCTCAAGCCGGTTAAGATGATCTCCCCGGATCAGGAGTATTTTTACACCAAAGAATGGCAAACGGCTGAGGTTGAGGCTGACAATGATATTGCCAAGGGTAATGTTTCTGGGCCCTTCAAAACCGTTGACGAACTATTTAACGAATTAGACGCCTAAACGCCATATGGAATTTATCGCCACTGCCAAATTTAAAAAACAGTTTAAAAGATTGCCCCAGCGGATAAGAAAGACAGCAAAAAAACAACTGGGGCTTTTATTATCCAACCCTGACCATCCGTCTTTGAATATAAAAAAGATGCAGGATCCGCGCGATATTTGGGAATGCAGGATCACGCACTCTTATCGCTTTACCTTCCAGGTCGAGGGCGAAACCTATATTTTGCGAAACATCGGCACGCATGACATATTAAATACGCCCTAATCTAAATGTTTGAGCTGTTTTTGTCCGATCAAGAAACCCTGGAGTTTGATCCGGATCATGTGGAGGGTTTTAAAAATGCCCTTTTTATGAGGCTTCGGTTTCGGCAGACCGAGATGTCTGTCACAAAAGGTAAGGCTCTTTAAACATGTTAATTTTTCAGCAATGTATGGTAAGTTGCTGTGGTAATAATTATCTGCGATAAAAAGAAATGAGAAATATTACTCCACAAGGTGTAGCCTGAAAAAGTGATTTTGCAATTTGGGCCACGTGATGTTGAACTGGGAGAGCATCATAGGCAGAGCCCCGAAGCTTATCGGCGCGGTCCCTCTGAGCGTCCACCACGTCAAGGAACCAAGCTTGGTAGAATCCTTGGGTAAGAATGGTAGCCACCTGCGACGCAGATTAACCAACTCCTCTGCAGTCACCATACTGGTGTAACCGTAGTTCCGCCGCACTTCCACGCGAAATGGACCCGCGCCCTCGAACAATTGATGGTACTGGTTCACACTTCGGTAGACGGCCTGATACTCACCCCGTGATAAGGATACACCCTTATGTACAGTCGACTCGCGGAGGATGATCGAACCCCCTTCAACAAGACGGCTTTTCAAAGAGCGGAGTAGCGCCATAACGTCGACGTCATTCAGATACATACACAGACCACCCAAGAAAATCATGTCGAAAGATCCTTCCGGAAGGTCATTGCGACCGTCACCTTCGAATATCTTAACATTAGGCAGGTGAGCCACTCTTTCCCTGGCAGCCTTCAACATCATGGTACTTTGTTCGACTCCTATGACAGTTTTATAGCGCTTGGCGAAGATTTCGGCCCAAGCCCCCGCACCACAGCCGACATCAAGCACTCGCCCCGAGTCACACACCGCGTTGAGCCAATCACAGATAGTTCGTATCTCTTTGTGTCGTCGATATCGGGCCGCACTGGCTGGTAGATTGTGCTCATGGGCCATCATACTGACAGTGGCTGCTGTGCCACCTCCTGCACCATCAAAATAACGCTTGACGGTTGCATCGTCGATCTGTTGTTCGGTGGAGTCGTGCTGATTCATCTGTATTTACCTGAGTGGTTGGACATCAGCCATGGATTTCTTTCTGGGGATAAGAAAAAATCATCTGAGCATGTGTAACTGCCAGCCATATATCATAGACAGCGCCAGGGAGTAAACGATAAGGGCGTAATACCATCGACCGGCAAACTTGGGGGTTTTAATCGGGGCCACATTCAAAGCGGCCAGTAGCATAAGCAGGATATAGATAAGAATAGAAAAAGCTGTGTGGCTGATTAATCCATTAAATAGAAAAGCAAAGACCAGGATGATGATGTTATTGTCCAGTGCCAGTCCCATGTAGGTTGATTCCTCCACCAGGCCAAAGACATTGAAGTAACTTAAGCGGATAACACCGGTAGCGACTATAATAAAGGCGCCAGGGATAAACCAGGGACTGAAATGGCCGTAGCTCAACAGGACCACAGCGGGACAGATGCTGAAACTGATAATATCAACCAGGGAGTCAAGCTGGGCCCCGAAAAAACGTTGTTCCTCGGTCCGTCCCTTCATACGCCTGGCAATAATGCCATCACTCCAGTCAAAAAAGATGGCCCAAATCATACAGATCATCGCTGCGGAAAAAATCTCCAGCACCGCATAATATATGGCAAGCACCGCACAAAGAAGACCAACCAGCGAACAGATATTCGGCAAATCCTTGGCAAACGAAAGTATTGTCTTTTGTGAAGCAGGCAGTGGTGCGCCTTGATCACACGACGATTGGAATGTAGTCATTATCTTTTACACCTGTACAATAATATCGCTCAATGCTTCAACCAAACGCAGATTTTCAGGCTGGGTGCGGCTGGCCATGCGGAGATAACGGTCAGATTCAGGCATTGTCTTACCCTGACAGTGTTTTATGTAGATATTGTGCTTAACAAACAGTTTTTCGCTTACTTCCGGACCGGATGTGACATGATCGGGCAGTCGGCAGAAAATATAATTGGCGTCAGGCTGATAGACGGTCATTCCCGGGATCGCTTGAAGTTGCTTATAGAAATGGTCGCGATCAGCCTTGACCTTACTGCAGCTATCAATAAACTCCTGACGATACTGCGGGGCAAGACGTAAAAATTCTTCCGCGAAACCATTAATATTCCAAATATGGAGCCCTTGCCGGACTTTTGCCGCAAAGTCAGGGTTGGCGGTGAGCATGTAACCGATCCGGATGCCGCAGATGCCATATGCCTTGCTCATGCTTTTGAAAATTGCCAGGTTCGGATATTTATCAATCTCATTTTCGAGAGTTTCCTGGTCGCGGTTTCTGACAAAATCAATGAAAGATTCATCAACGATGAGCATACAGTCGTGGTCTGCTAATTTCTTTAGCAAACGGATAAGTTGAGCTTTCGGGACCAGCAATGAGGTGGGATTATTCGGGGTGACCACCACTGCCAAACCTGCCTTACAACGGATGGTCTCTGCTGCGAATTTGTCCACATCCAACTGGAAGGAGGGTGCTTCAAGGACAAACTCAACTACATTTCCAGTAAGCGCTGCATTTGCGTATTCATTGAACGACGGAACCGGCACAATCAATTTGCTGTCTATCCCGGCGATAATCTTGATAAGCTCTGCCGCCCCATTGCCCACCACAATTCGCTCCGGCGGCTGGGCAATCAGGTCGCCCACCAGGCAGGCCAAGTCTTTCTGGCCTATTGGGTAGTTTAATACCAACTGATGGATTTGCCCGGTAATATGGGTGAAAAAATCCTCCGGCGGAAAATAGAGGTTGTAGAGATAATTATGATCGATGAAATCATGACGCCAATATCCGCCATGCTGACCGGAAATAAATTCGTAGCGCTCTTGAGCGGTAGAGTATTTGTTTGTCATTTCTCAGTATACTTAATGGATTACTATTGTAACGTTGAAACTGACGTTATTGGCGCGGACACCTCTATGCCGGGATGACGGTGGGAGCACCTTTTGATTCGGTCAATGGCCTTTAAGCGTTTAACGGCTGGGGGATAGCCCTGGCCTTTTTTGTTGCTTACCACGTGATCAGTTACAATGGCAGGTGGATGGTAATAGGGTCCGCACACATGTTCAGCTGCTCGCAGATCAGCAATGGTGTCAATCTCATACCAGCGCTTGGCATCAAAGAAAACCGGTATTAAAGAGAGACAGCCCTCGTTGACCATATCCGCGAAAACAGTCTCATAGTAGCCATTCACCATATTATTTGAAATATATCGGTCTAATCTTTCCCGGACCAGTTGCCAGGTTATGGTGGAAAGGCTGTAAATATTGACGGTCTTGTATTGGTTATCATCATGTTTATGAGCGCCGCAATAAAACCTCTCAATCTTCTGGCGGTTATTGATTGCCACCGTGGATCCGTTCATCCAGGGCTGCAATCTGGCGACTGCGATTCGATCAGGATGGAGCATATCCCTCAGCATTTCCGGGTCGAAAACAAGATCGCTCTCAATCAGCAGAAACGGTTCGTCTATTACCTTTCTGGCAATCCATAAAGAATAAATATTGTTGGTTGTTTTGTATAAGGGGCTGGTGATATAATTAATTTCTAATCCCCCGGCCCGAGTTCCAAGAAAATTACGGATACAGTCAGCTTGATGCCCGACAACTACAACCAGACGCTTGAAATTGTGTACCTGGAGGGCGTGGATCAGCCTCTCAAGAATAGATATTTTATTGACCGGAACAAGGCATTTGGGCATCATATCTGTCAAAGGAGAAAGGCGGCTGCCCGTACCTGCAGCCAACAGTAGAGCAGTGCTTACCTGTTCATTCGCATCATTCGCAAGATCGGGATAAATAGGCCAGGTCTTCATTTTTATTTCCTCAGAACTTATAAGCGTACCATGACAGAGACGACAACACGATACAGTTTAGGGTGTTAGCCATTATTTTCTGCCGATTGGCTCAAAGGAACAAGCTGAAGGGCTCAACGAACTGATAGTAGGACTGACGCAAAAACGAGGCGGTAAAAATGCGCTCAATTCCCAGGGAGGGGAATCGGATGCCCAATTCGCAAAAATAACATCACATGATGGGATAATATCCTCAGTAAGTCAAGGTATATTTGATAATTTCTAAGACGCTAAAATATCCAGAAGGAGCTAAGTTGCTGGATGCTGACATATATGGCCCAAGCCTTCCGATCATGCAGGGCTTAGCCGGTGAACCTCTGCGGGTCTTTCCAACTGCCATGTGTTTTACCATTGGCATGTGTTGGAATTACCCTTACCCCACAATCAATGAAATGCTTTAATGGTCCTGGGTGATAACCCATTTGTTTTTCCACTGTGTGTGTCGTGTGATATCTTCAACGAACCGCAACCCAATTTTCACCCCAAACCTGGTGACAGCTGGCATATTGCACAGGCTAAAGAAGCCCTGTAATATTAAAAGGCCAACCACAACATATGGTGGTTGCCCCATGTCGTTTGAAACCGTTGATAAGGTCATTGTATCTGGAACAAACATAATCGATTTGATATTCAAAGAAATACAATATGGGACTACCGCGTATCAACCTATTAGTGACTCTGATAACTTTTTCGCTATATTCTACATTACATTATTCTGTCAATAGGACACGATAACTATATCTATTAGGGCGCAAGCGGCAAACATCCGCTATCACGGCAAACAAGGATCTGAGATATCTCAGGGCGCTTTTTAATTTTGCCATGCACCCAAACAGAAAATGGATGGATCAAAATCCGACTGCGGGCATTGAGTTTTTCCCGGTGGAAAAACGAATTAAGTATGTTCCACCCATGGAGGATTTCCTAAGGGTGGTTCTGGCGGCAGAACCTGACATTCAAGATTACCTTTGGACCATTACCTTGACTTTGGGGCGCATGAGCGAAATAAACCGCCTCACCTGGAAGGACTTGGACTTTCAAAGGCGATGTCTGGTTCTTTACACTCGTAAAAAGCGAGGCGGGCACTTAACCCCGCGGATCATCCCCATGACGGATCGGCTGCACGTAACTTTGTCGCGACGATTTGCCAACCGGGACAAACGAAAACCCTGGGTGTTTTGGCATCGGTATCGGAGTTACAAGGAAAAACGATGGATCGAAGGGCCTTACAATAATCGGAAGCGATTTATGCGAACGCTATGTAAGAATGCAGGTGTTGAGTATTTTCGCTTTCATGCCCTGCGGCATTTGGGGGCATCACTATTGGATCAGGCCAATGTTCCTATCGGTAATATCCAGCGTATCCTTGGCCATGAGAATCGAACGACCACGGAAATCTATTTGCACCCCATCGGTAACCCCGAACGCGATGCGATGAACGTGCTCGATTCGATGTTCGAGAGCGGTGATTTGGGAAAAAGTCTCACACCAACTCTCACACCAACAAAAAAGGGATTACGCCTTGTAAACGTAACCCATTGAAATTACTGGCACGCCCGGAGGGATTCGAACCCCCGGCCTACGGATTCGAAGTCCGGCGCTCTATCCAGCTGAGCTACGGGCGCGCATGATCACGAATCGTGACTGAGGTGCTCCTATTATTACATTCCAACGGCGTAGGCAACTAAAAACTTGCCGGATTTTCCCGCTATGTTGTCTAAATCTATATCATACGCCGCTCTAACTCACCAAATATATATGAAATGGTACCCTATCGGTTACCTCTTTTGTATTTTATCATAGATCATGGAGTTTTATGTCATCAGGCTATTGGGTATACGATAATTCCTTCCTTTATTTTGCTGAGCCAAATGTCTTGTCTTATTAAGTCAGGTCCCAGATCGCGATATCGTTTTTCCATGCTGACTATCCGCTTGCATTTAGCGCCAATATGATTATGCTGTAATATAGTTTTTTGTCGCATTTAAATATCTGGTCCCATGACGCATTGTTTATTAACCTGGGTAAAAAGGATGCTGCTTTAATTCCTACTATTGCGTCCGTCACCGAGATCCTGGCAAAGTAGCTATGGCAACTGCAAGCAGCTTGTTTTGTGTTGTGCCCAAATTTGACCTCCTGAAAGGAGAGATTCCCATGAAAAGAAAAATGAATACTCGGAAAGCCCTTTTGCCTGTTCTTGTTGTTGCAATTTTTACCCTGATTCTGGCTGGTTGCGCTATTTCCGGTAAGCACTCAAAGGGGGATAACGCTGCGGCTGATCAACCGGCAGTGGAAAAAGCAAAGAAAGAACATCCGGCTGAACACCCCAAGTCTGATCATCCGGAAAAGGAGCATTCATCAGAGCACCCAAAGGCCGAGCACCCGACGTCAGAGCAATCGGCAGAGCACTCGGCGGACCATCCGAAGTCGGAATCTCCAGCCGACCCCCCCAAATCTGATCATCCGGAAAAGGCGCATGCATCAGAGCACCCAAAGGCCGAGCACCCGAAGGCAGAGCAATCGATAGAAAAGCCGGTGGACCACCCGGAGTCGGAACCTTCAGCCGAACACTCCAAATCTGACCATCCGGAAAAGGCGCATGCATCAGAGCACCCAAAGGCCGAGCACCCGACGTCAGAGCAATCGGCAGAAAAGCCGGCGGATCATCCGAAGTCGGAACATCCAGCCGACCACCCGAAATAGTGAAATCATGATGACCTTATTTATGATTCACAACATATTGCGGCTTGGGAAATGGTTTTTTTTTAATTGGAAAAAGCTTGCGCCGGCAGCAGTTGTGGTATCCTTTGTCCTGGCCGGCTGTGGGGGGGCGCGGGTGCATAGCGCACTTGAGCCCGTGCCCTCAGTTGTGACCGCCGACATACAGGCCGGCATCGAAAAGCATGTCCAGGAGCAGAGCCGGTTGGGCGGGGGATATTTCGTGCTTCCTTTCAGCAATAAGGATTTGCGGTTAAAGTTGGTCCGTGTGCATGTCGAATACCTGGCGAACCTGGGCCCCCGTTATCATTTCGCCTGCGTGGATCTGGCAGACACAGATGGAGATGTGTATGACGTTGATTTTTTCCTCAAGGGTGATCCTGGCGACATGACCGTTACCGAAACGACGGTTCACAAGATCAACGGCCAACCGCTCTATACATGGGCGCAGAAACCGGATCACACCTGGCATCGTGTCCCTGTCGATGATGCATCTCAACACCTTCTGGGTGTGATTACCGGTCAGGACGTGTTTCAGTTTTTATATCGGGCCACTCTACCGGAAATAACCGAAAATGCCCGCATGTGGATCCCCCTGGCGGTTTCGGATGCGTTTCAAACTGTCCGGATAAATTCCATTCGCGCGCCTGGGAAACAGGTCACCCTGAATGAACGCAACCATGGCAACAAGGTCCTTTTTCTAGAACTCGCCCCGCAAGACAGCAACAAGGTTGTCGAAATTCGCTATCAGGTACAGCGCATTGAGAAGTCAGCGTATGCCGAAGACGGATCCGATCTTGAGAAATACCTCAAAGCGGATCGGCTGGTGCCGGTTAATGAGGAATTTCGGAAAATTGCCGGAGATGTTCTGGAAGGAAAGAAAGGCGACCTGGTTCGTGCCCGCGCCCTCTACGATCATGTAATCGATCGCATGTGCTACAAGAAGTATGGCAAGGGCTGGGGCAAGGGCGATGCCGTGTATGCCTGTGACATCAGGGCAGGCAACTGTACGGATTTTCACTCCTATTTCATTGCACTTTCAAGGGCCGCAGGGATTCCCGCACGGTTTGCCATTGGTGCGGGGATTCCTTCGGCGCGCGATGAGGGGGGAATCAGCGGCTATCATTGCTGGGCCGAGTTCCATGCAGAAGGTAAGTGGTGGCCTGTCGATATCAGCGAGGGAGACAAATATTCGAGCCTGGCAACCTATTACTTTGGCCACCATCCTGCCAACCGCATCGAATTGAGCCGTGGTCGGGACCTGCTGCTTGAACCGGGGCCGGCCTTGGGTGCGATCAATTTTTTTGCTTACCCCATCTTCGAAATGGGCGGTGAATCGATCAAGCTGAAGGTCAGTTTCTCATTCATCCGAGACAGGGAATCTACGAAACTGTCAAGCAATTAGCTCGCTTCTTTCTCATCTTCGTGCTAGGGCTTGTCCTTATTGCGCAGGAAATTGCGATGAACCACCGAAAACCGAAAGACCATTGCATATAAGCATGCAATGGTCCTGGTTTTTTATGGGGTGAGTGATGGGACTTGAACCCACGACCACTTGGGCCACAACCAAGTGCTCTACCACCTGAGCTACACCCACCATATGTAAGGTTACTCCACTAACAGACTGGTTATGTAATTTCAAGCAAAATTTTAGAGGCTTTTATCGCGGTGGACATAAGCGGCTTCCCGATGGACCCGTGGTGCGTTTAATGGACCGGATTTAGTTGCAATACAGCCGGTTGCGCCAAACTGGGTGTTGAGACCCCACCGGCCTTGTGATATAGGGGAGGGCGGGTAACGAATTTAAAACTTTCATTGGGTTAAATTTATGAGCGGAATATGGGTATTGGTTCTGAGGGCCATTCTGGGGATCGTGTTTGCGGTGGTTATTTCGCGATTTTTCTTTCCCCGGGCGAGCCTGGTGTATGTTGTCGGGCTCGGGCTTATCCTGGTTGCTCTGGCGTATCTGGCTGAATATTTACGGAACAGAAAGTCTCGCTGAAAAGGTAAAGTCGTAGTGAAACAGATTATCCTTGGCACCGCCGGCCATATTGATCATGGGAAAACCAGCCTGATTAAGGCGGTCACCGGCATTAACACGGATCGCCTCAAGGAGGAGCAGGCCCGGGGAATTACCATCGAGCTGGGGTTTGCGTCCATGGTGCTGCCCAGTGGTCAGCCCTTGGGTATTGTGGATGTGCCGGGGCACGAAAAATTTGTCAAAACCATGGTGGCCGGTGCCACCGGAATCGATATGGTGGCCATGGTGATTGCCGCCGATGAGGGGGTTATGCCCCAGACCCGGGAGCACATGGAGATCTGCACCTTGCTGGGTATTCGTCATGGTGTGGTGGTGCTGACAAAGGTGGATCTGGTGGATGAGGAATGGCTGGCCCTGGTGACCGATGATGTCGAGAATTTTACGGCAGGGACTTTTCTCGCTGATGCACCGGTGATACCGGTATCATCGGCCACCGGTGAGGGGCTTGAGGCGTTCACGGCGGCCTTGGATGAACTGAGTATTCAGGTTCCGGCGCATTCCGACTCGGGGTTGTTTCGCCTTCCCATCGACCGGGTGTTTACCATGAAGGGATTTGGAACGGTGATTACCGGGACGATCGTTTCCGGCAAAATGGGTGTGGGCGAATCGGTGATGATATATCCCGCAGGCGCGGTTTCCAAGGTCCGGGGCATTCAGGTCCACAACCGTTCGGTGGAGCAGGCCGAAGCGGGCCGGCGCACCGCCATCAATTTCCAGGGCCTGGAAAAAACGGCCATTGAACGCGGTGGGGTGGTGGCGAGGCCCGGGACACTGGTTTCCAGTTACATGATCGATGTTGAGCTGACCTTTCTGGAAAGCAACCAAAAGCCGCTCAAATCCCGGACGCGGATTCGGTTTCATACGGGCACCAGCGAGGTGATGGGAAAGGTGGTTGTGCTGGGACTCGAACAGGTGCTGCCCGGCGATACGGTGGCGGCACAGCTTCGGCTCGAGACGCCTGTGGGGCTGGTAAAGGACGATCGGTTCGTCCTGCGCAGTTATTCACCGGTGCGGACCATTGGCGGCGGGCGGATCCTGAATCCCATCGCCTCCAAGCACAAGCGACTGACACCGGAAGCCGTTGGGGAAATTGCGCACCTGGCCCAACAGGAACCTGCCGAGGTGATCGCCTACCATGGCCGGGAGAGCCGGTATCGGGGGGTGTCGCTTACCGAGCTTCTGGTGATGACCAATCTAACAGAAAAACGGCTTGATCGCGGTCTTCAGGCATTGCTTTCCAACCGGGCCCTGGTGTGCACCGACAAGGAAAACCGGCGTTACCACCACCGGGACATTCTGGGAACACTCCAAGCCTTTATGACCGAGGGGCTTCAGGATTATCATGAGGCAAATCCCTTGAAGCCCGGCATGGCCAAGGAAGAGCTTCGATCCAAGATGCCCCAACCGGTTACCGACAAGCTGTTTCACATATCGCTCAATGAGCTTGTGCGAAACAAGACCGTGGTTGTCGAAGGAGAGATGATACGCAATGCATCGCATCAAGTCCGATTGGGGGCAGACCAGGTAGACGCCAGGGAAAAGATCCTGACTACTTACCGTAAAAGCGGCCTGACACCGCCGTACGTAAAGGACGTGGTCAAATCCCTGGGCCTGGCAGCCGACCAGGTCAAAGATGTGCTGATGCTGCTGGTGGGCGATGGGCAGCTTGCCAAGGTAAAAGAGGAGCTTTATTTCTGTGCTCGGGCGGTCCATGAACTCGAGGAGAGACTGGTCGAGTTTTTGGAGGCACATGAAGAGATCGGCATGCCCCAGTTCAAGGAATTGACACGGATTTCCCGGAAATACTCGGTGCCGCTCATGGAATATTTTGATTCCCAGCATGTGACACTGCGAATCGGTGATATTCGAAAGCTCAGAAAGAAGCGAACGTGAAATTTTTGGTTCATTTTCCGGATAGTTTTGATATGTTGTCCTAAAACCGTGAACGATTCTGTAAGCGGGGATGATCAGGGGGGATAAATGGAGCAATTTAAAAGCTTTGCCGTAAAACGAATGGGCGCCGGGATCGTGGCTGCCGGGATTGCTTTGTGGGCGGTCTGGTATGTAATCAATTTATTTGATTCGCCCCGGCCGGATCATCCTGAACGCCTGGATCCGTTCGTAAAAAGCCGGCCCGTGGCTTCCGATGAACATTCCCCGGCGGCAGACGCCCAGAATTGGGATGACCATTGGCCACCCGATGAGGTGCCCTTGCCGGAGGGCGTATCCCGTGAAATGGAGTTGAGCGCCGCCGATCTTTTGGAACTTGATGCCTCCCCCGAAGAAGACTCCCGTACAGACGATTCCCACGCGCCGAAGATTCAAGAATCGGATCATTCGGTCTCGGACGATCCCGGCGCACAGCACACCGCGCATGATCCGGCCGTGCAAACACCGGAACATAACATGCCTTCGTCAGTGGCGGAACCGACCGAGCATGATGCACATGGCAAGACACCATCGGCACATGGGGTGCATGGTGCACCGCCTGCTGTGGACCTGCCCCGGGGCGTTGCCTTTGTGGATGCAACAATCAAACCCATCGAATATGAGATTACAGAGCGGTTTTACGGCTGGCGGCCTAATGATATTATTGAGTTTACCGACAATGTGAACAATTTTCAGCTGGGGGTTCTGGAAGTCACGCGAAGAACGACGGTGAACCTGACGGAACGGATTTCGAGAACCGGCACCACTGCCGCATTCAACAATAACCTTCAAAACGCCATGAACTGGTTAATGGTCAAAGCCGACAGTTACTGGTTCCCATCGGCGGAAAGAAAATACAAGGCGGCCCTGGGCGAGCTTCGCAAGTACAAAGAGAAGCTGTTCAAAGGCCAGGCGTCCTTTTATAACCGGACCGACAATGTTATTCCCCTTCTCTTATCGTATGAAAGCCTGCTGGGAAGCTGCGAGGAAAACCTGGTCAAGACCAAGGAAAAGGATGGCGAAGCGATCAGTTTTTACATTTCCGACGACTATTTTTACTATGCCAAGGGCGTAGCCGGCGCTATGGGGACGATCCTGGAAGCGGTTCTGGTCGATTTCGGCGACACCATCGATAGCCGCCGAGGGCTCGAGGTGCTTCACCATGCCATCGAGTCGTGCCACCATGCCACGGAGATCGAGCCGTGGATCATTTTTAACAGCGATCCGAGCAGCGTCTGGGCCAATCACCGGGCCAATATGGCCGCGCCCATCAGTCATGCCCGGTTTTACATTAGTGTACTAATTAAAGCGCTTTCTACTTAGGGCCGATACGTTTGCCTTTATGCCCGGAGATGAAAAGGGTTTATTGAAAAATAATAATTAGCTTGCTTTGTGTTTTGAATGAGTATTCACCAAGAAAGGGGGCATAATTGGCAAGATCAAATTTTAAATTCCAAAAACGCCAGAAAGAATTGAAAAGGAAAAAAAAGAAAGAAGAAAAAAGACAAGCCAAATTGGATAAAAAACCCATAAACCCCGAAGAAGATCCGAATCGTATTCCGGATGATGATGAGCTGACAGAATCATAGTATTGCTATGGATATTTTTTCCATTTTTAGGCCAATGTCATTAACTTAAGGTATCCATTCAGGGACTCCATACTCATAAGCGAAAACTTAACACACACAGGGGTGGCATGGACAAACTTGTTTGTCCGTGTGCTTTTGGTATGACCAGACTTGTCTGCCCGGGCGCTTTTTTCACGGACAAACAAGTTTGTCCATGCCACCCACAACTACCGACGTGAAAATCGCAAATCGTTAAGTTAGCGCATATGGGGTCTATACCCTCTGAATGGATACAAATTTAGTCTATTTCGGTAACAAAGCGCGTACAGATATGATCATGAAACAACATTCCTCGCGGCGTCAGGCCGAAACGGCCGTTTCGCTCCGATAGGAATTTCTCTGCCGACAGGCCTTCGATAATTCCGAAGAATTTTTCCTGAAATGCTTCACTGTATTCCTGCTCAAACGCATCGAGTAAAATCCCGTCCGTCTGTCGAAGTCCCAGGTAAATGGTTTCCATCATTCGTTGGGATCTCGTGAGGATTTCGCGCTGGTCGACCGGTGATCGGCCGGTTTCCATCCGATGAATATAATTCACCAGATCCGCAGTGTTCCAGCGCCGTTCCGGGCTGATGAAGCTGTGCGCCGACGGGCCGAAACCCAGGTAGGGAATATGGCGCCAGTATTTGGTGTTGTGCCGGGATCGATGGGCCGGCCGGCGGGCGAAATTGGAGATTTCGTAATGATCATATCCGGCGTCTGTCAAGACCCGGTCGGTCATCAGAAACAGGTTTGCGGTGGCATCGTCGTTCAGGGGGATTACCCGGCCGACTTGCTGCAGCCGGCCCAGCGGGGTCTGCGGTTCGTAGGTGAGCAGGTAGCATGATAGATGCTCAGGAGCGTGGGAGAGGGCCCGGGTAAGGTCTTGTTTCCAGTCGCTCCGGGTCTGCGCCGGCAGACCGTAGATCAGGTCAAGGCCGATATTATCAAAGCCTGCGCGGCCGGCCCACTGAATCGCCTGGGCGGCCTGGTCGCCTGAGTGAATTCGGCCAAGAAAGGATAGATGGGCGTCTTGAAATGATTGAATCCCGATATTGAGACGGTTGACGCCGGCTGCCCGGCAAGCGGTAAAACCCTCCCGGTCGAGTGTTCCCGGATTGACCTCCAGGGTGATCTCGGCGTTGGGCGGCAGGGAAAAGATATCGGCCGCGGTGTCGATGAGGGACTGAATATCACCGGGGGAAAGCAGGGACGGGGTTCCGCCGCCCAGGTAGAGGGTGTCTGCCGGTATGGGCGGGACCTGCCGGAGCTCTGCCAGAACGGATTGGACATAGGCTGCTTGGCGCGTTAGATCCGTCTGAGAGTAAAAGTCGCAGTACCGGCATTTTTCCACGCAGAAAGGAACATGGATATAGATACCGGCAGCTTCCATGGTCGGTTCAGTCCCTGTGTTATTTGCCTTCCAGCACCATTCGGCTTCGCTTGATGGCACAAAGGTCGCCGCACATGGTGCAGACTTCCTCGTCGATTGGCTTTGACGATTCGCGATATTCCCGGGCCTTTTCCGGATCCATGGCCAGGTCCAGCATCGCTTTCCAGTCCAGATTCTTTCGCGCTTCACTCATTTTATTGTCCCAGTCCATGGCGCCGGGAACGCCCTTTGCGATATCGGCGGCGTGCGCTGCGATGCGCGAGGCCACGATGCCTTCCTTCATATCCTTCAGGTCGGGCAAGCGCAGGTGTTCGGCCGGTGTAACATAGCACAGAAAGTCGGCGCCGGAGGCCGCTGCCAGGGCGCCGCCGATGGCCGAGGTGATGTGATCGTATCCGGGCGCCACATCCGTGACCAGGGGGCCTAAGACGTAAAACGGTGCGCCGTGGCACAACTTTTTTTCAAGTAGCATGTTGGCGGCCACTTCGTTTAGCGGCACGTGACCCGGCCCTTCGATTATGATCTGGATGTCTTTTTCCCAGGCTTGTTTGGTGAGTTCTCCGAGAAAGATGAGTTCCTGGATCTGAGGGGCGTCCGTGGCGTCCTTGAGACTGCCGGGGCGCAGCCCGTCGCCCAGGCTCAAGGTGACGTCATACACCTGGCAGATGTCTAAAAGCCGGTCGAAGTATTCGTAGAAGGGGTTTTCCCGGTCATTATCCGCCATCCACTGTAGCAGTACCGATCCGCCCCGGCTCACCACGTGAAGCAGACGCGGATTTTTACGAATTCGCTCCACGGCCATTTGGTTGAGGCCGGCGTGGATGGTCATGAAGTCGACCCCGTCTTCGGCATGGTCGGTCACCACGTCGAAAAATTCATCCACGCTGATGTCACTGACGTTCTTATTGTAGCGGGCCACGGCGTCATAGACCGGCACGGTCCCGATGGGCACCGGGCTGATCTCGACGGTTTTGCGGCGAAAGGTCCGGGTGTCGCCAAAGGTGCTCAGATCCATGATGGCGTCGGTTTTCATGTCGATGGCCGTTTTCACTTTTTTCAGCTCCATGTCGAGGTTGCAGCAATCCTCGGACACGCCCAGGTTGACGTTGATCTTGGTGGTCAATCCTGTGCCCACGGCCTTTGCCTTGAGGCTGTGGAGGTTTTTGTTGGCCGGAATGACGATTTTGCCGGCGGCCATCTGTTCCAGAAGTAAATCCCGTGAGATCGATTCTTCGTCCAGAACGGTTTCCATCTGGGGGGTGACGATGCCGTTTCGTGCTGCATTCATCTGGGTTGTATAGCTCATGGTATGGTCTCCTTCACAGCGTGTTAGGCGGATTGTTGGGAAATGATCCGGTTTAAGGTTTTCACTTTTTCGGCGATGTCCTCTGCGCCCACGATATCGGTTACCAGGCAGATGGTCTTTGCGCCCCGCTCACAGACCTGGTGGATGTTATACTCCTTGATGCCGCCGATGGCCACATAGGGAATCGACAGGTTGCCGGCCACGTACTCCAGATACGCGAGGCCCACGGGATTACATACATCGTCCTTGGTGTGGGTTTCGAAAATGGGCCCCACGCCGATATAGTCGGCGCCGCTGGCCAGGGCCTTCGTTGCCTGTTGGGGCGAGTGGGTGGAAAGGCCGATTATTTTATCGCCCACCAGGCGGCGCACCGCTTCCACCGGCAGGTCGTCCTGGCCCACGTGGACACCGTCCGCGTCGGCCAAAAGGGCCAGGTCCACAAAATCGTTAATGATGAAAAGCACGCCATTTTCCCGGGTGATGCGCCGGATTTCAAGGCATTCTTCGTACATTGATGCAATGCTTTTTTCCGAGTGCTTTTCCCGGTACTGCACGATCTTGACGCCGCCGCGAATCATCTCCCGGACCACGTCGATATTCGACCGACCTCTGGAGAATTTTTCAGCGGTGATGCCGTAGAGGCCGGCCGGTAAGCGTTGTGTCATCGAAGGGCTCCTTTTTTTGTCTACGCTATCCGCGTCACGCGATCAGTTCCCAGTCCTTGAATACGGGCTGGAAACCCTTTTCTCGGATGGCGGATATGGTCTTTTCAACGCCGCGCTCGTCGGAAATCTCGAACTGTGCGGTGCTTGCTTCCTGGGGGTGGGCGTAACCTCCCACATCCGTCCGGGATCCGGCCGAATACCGGGTGGCGCCCAGAAACAGGAGGCGGTCTCTAAATTCCGCGCACTCGCGGGTGGAGATGGCGATGCCGGCCCGGGGCAGAAAGAGCCGGTAGGCGACCATGAACTGCACAAAGGTTCGGTCGTCCACCAGGTCGTAGGGCTGAAAGCCGCCTTCGGCCGGGTTGATACGCGGCAGGGAAAGGCCGATTTCCGTGTCGAGATAGTGATCTTCCAGGTACTTGGCGTGCATGCCGGCCAAAAACGCCTCACTTCGCTTTTCTCCCAGGCCGAACAAGGCCCCCACATTCACATTGCGCAGCCCGGATCGGGCACCGCGTTCCGGCGCATCGAGCCGATAGCGGTAATCGGTCTTCCCGCCGGCCAGGTGGACTTTATCATAGATCCGGCGATCGTAGACTTCCTGGTAGATGGTCAACCCGTCCACGCCGGCGGTTTTGAGCCGTCGGTATCCGTCGGTGTCCATGGGAAATATTTCGATGGAAATGGAAGAAAACCATTTTTTCAAGATGGTGATGGCTTCTTCGATGTACTCGATGGGCGTGACCTTGGGGGCCTCGCCGGTGAGTACCAGGATATGCTTCATTTCGGTTTGGGAAATGGCTTCGGCCTCCATTTCGATTTCGTCCAGGGTCAGCTTTTTTCGGTTGATTTTGTTGGTTCGGTTAAATCCGCAATAGATGCACTCGTTGCTGCAGTAATTGGCGATGTAAAGGGGGATATAGAGCTGAATGGTCCGGCCGAAATACTGAATGGTCAACTGCCGGGCCTTCTGGGCCATGGGCTCGAGGTACTTGACGGCCCTTTCAGACAGCAGGGCCAGGAAATCCTGCCAGGTGAGCCGGTCCGTTGACAGGGCACGCTCCACATCCCGGTCGGTCACGGAGTTGAAGAAGCCGTCAAAATCGAAGGCCTCAAATCGGGTGATGGTGTCGTAAAAGGACATGGCTAATTTTCGCCTTCCGATAAAAAGCCTGTTAACGGCGAGGAGGCAACGGCGGTTTGGGTCGCCTCGCGTAGTTTTGCCAGATAGGCCATTCTGCCGGCCTCAACCGCCAGGGAAAAGGCTCGGCCCATTAACGCCGGGTCCTCCGCCGAGGATATGGCCGTGTTGACCAGGACCGCGTCGGCACCCATTTCCATGGCGGCAGCCGCCTGGCTGGGTCGGCCGATACCGGCGTCAACGACCACCGGCACGTTGCAGTTTTCGATGAGAATTTCGATCATGGCCTGCGATTCGAGGCCTCGGTTCGAGCCGATGGGCGCCCCCAGGGGCATCACCGCAGCGGCGCCGGCGTCCTCGAGTTGTTTGGCCAAGGGCAGGTCGGCCGAGATATAGGGAAGGACCACAAAGCCTTCCTTTGCCAGGATTTCGGTTGCCAGCAAGGTGGCGTGATTGTCGGGCAGCAGATATTTCATGTCGGTGATTACTTCGATCTTGATCAAGTTTCCGCAGCCGGCTTCCCGGGCGATTCGGGCGATGCGAACGGCCTCCTGCTCGTTGCGGGCGCCGGAAGTGTTGGGCAGCAGGGTTACCGATTTGGGGATGAAGTCGAGGATATTTTCTGTTTTCGAGGAAAAATCGATCCGCCTGAGCGCCACGGTGATCAGCTGAGATCGGCTTGCCTCGAGCATTTTCGGAATCAGGGCCTTGGCCGAAAATTTGCCGGTGCCCGTTAACAGGCGGTTTGTAAAGGTTCGGTCTCCGATTTTCAACAGATCATTTTTCATGTCAGCCGCCTCCCACAAAACTGAGTATTTCCAGGTTGTCGTTTTCTTGAAGCAGGGTCTGGTCCCACTTATCCTTTTTCACGATTTTATAGTTATGCTCCACCACCAGGGCCTCCGGGGCCAATCCCTTGCCTTTTATATAGGTCAAAATGGAGCCATCGGAAATTTCCTCAGAATTTCCATTTATGGTGATAATCATTCAATGTCTCCCGCAGCTACAATTAAAAAAGCCGCATTCCCGACAAGGGGTATGCGGCTTGAAAAATCGATTGAACCGTGCAGCGGGCGTCTCGAATTTTGCCGCTTCCCTTCGCCGGTATTATCCGGATCAGGTTCAGAGGGTTCTTATCTCAGCTGAATCAGCACCCCTAGCGATCAGATTTATAACAATAATGATCGGAGTGAGAAAAGTCAAATGAAAAATAGGGGACGTTCCCAACTTTTAAACTTTATTGCTGTTGGCGACAATAAAGTTTAAAAGTTGGGAACGTCCCCTAAACGCGTCCCCTAAATCTCGGTTTCGTTTGCGATCAAATCATGTTACAAGACTGTTCATTGGATTGAACCGATATGTGGGGGCGGGGACGTTCTTCAGATTATAAGTTTCTAAATAGAAACTTATAATCTGAAGAACGTCCCCACTATTTCGTTGGGAAGGTTTCCCATGATTTTTCACATCGACATGGACGCGTTTTATGCATCGGTTGAGCAGCGGGACAACCCGGAGCTGCGCGGTCGGTGCGTAGTTGTGGGCGGCAGCTCCAACCGGGGGGTCGTGTCAGCGGCCAGCTATGAGGCCCGTAAATTCGGCGTCCATTCGGCCATGCCGATTTTTCAGGTTAAAAAATGCTGTCCCGATGCCGTGTTCGTGCGGCCCCGCATGCGCCAGTACCAGCGTGTCTCCAAACAGATCATGGCGATTTTGAGTGAGTTTTCGCCGCTGGTGGAACCGGTGTCCATCGATGAAGCCTATATGGATGTCAGTGGCTTTGATCGGCTTTACGACTCACCGGCTGAGATGGGCAAGATCGTCAAAGATAAGATTCGAAAAACGGTGGGATTGACCTGTTCCATCGGTATTGCGCCGTTGCGGTTTCTGGCCAAAATTGCATCGGATCTGGATAAGCCGGATGGCCTCTATGTGATCGAGCCGTTGGATATGCCCGCCTTCATTACGGAACTTCCCATTCGAAAGGTCCCGGGCGTCGGGGCCCAAACCCAAAAACAGCTTAAGGCTCTTTCCATCGAAACCCTGGGTGATGTGAATAAATTTCCGCCCGAGACCATTATCAAGCGCCTGGGAAAATTCGGCCACCGGCTCCTGGCGCTGGCCAGTGGTATGGATTCCACAGAAGTGACGCCCCACAGCCCGGTCAAGTCCATCAGTAGCGAGCACACCCTCTCGGCCGATACCAGTGACCGGGACCTGATGCGCCGATACCTCCAGTCCCAATCCGAGGAAGTGGGGCAACAGTTGCGGAGAAAACGGTTCCGTGCCCGGACCGTCACCCTGAAACTCAAGGATTCGGATTTCAAACAGGTGTCCCGGAGTTCAACCCTGCCGGCACCGACCCAATCCGCCGAGACAATATACCGGGCCGCATTGCGTCTGTTTGATGCGTATGATATTCGAAAAAAGATCCGGCTTGTGGGCGTGGGAGCTTCGAACCTGGTTACCGGTTCGACACCGGTTCAAATGGACTTGTTTAACGGACCGGACCAGCGTGACCGGACCTGGGAAAAGGTCGACAAAGCGCTCGATTCCATCAACCAAAAATTCGGAAAAGCGAGCATCCGAAAGGCCAGTTTGGCAGAGAGTGAATCATCCAGGTCAAGCCAAAAAGATAAAACCCGCGACCAAAGTCCCGAATGATATGGGACAATTATCTGATATTGCAGGATTTTACCGGTTTACCATTATATCTTGACATCATCCGGACTACAGTCTACTGTAGACAGGAACAGGATATAACTGACTTGGCATCCAAAGAGATAATCCGCAATGGAATATTTGAACATAACCCAAACCACCGTCAACCATCTCCGGGACCAGATTATTACCGGTGTCCTGGAGGGTGGCAGGCGGCTCAACGAACAGCAGCTTTCTACGGAGCTGGGCATCAGCCGGCCGCCGCTCAGGGAAAGTTTTCGGATTCTCGAATATGAAAAGATGGTTCAGAGCATTCCGCGCAAGGGGACCTATGTGACCGAAATGTCAGTGGAGGACTACAAGCGGGTCTATGAGGCGCGCACCATGATCGAACTGCATGCCGTGGAACTTCTTGCGGCCAAAAATATTACCGATTTGCCGGATGTCGAAAAAAGCGTGGAGCAGGTCTCATCCCTTGCCCCCCCCCAGGATTTCGATCCGGGTGGCCAGGCTCTCGGCTATTTCAAGGCCCTGTCGACCTTTCATGTCAGCCTGGTCCAGTCGGCGAACAACCCCTACCTGGTGCATTTCTATCATTCCATGAATTCAAATTTAAACCGTTACCTCTATCTATACTACTCAAGAAAAGAAAACCTGCCCAGCAGCGAGCAGAGTGAGCATCGCGACATTCTGTTTCTCCTGAAAGCAGGGAGGCATCAGGAGACCATCGATTACTTAAAGCGGCATTTCGATTCCCAACAGGCGTGGATGCTGGAACGATTACCGAAATGGTTATAAAGACATTTGGAGGAAGATACCATGAGAGAAGCAGTTATTGTCAGTGCAGTTCGAACCCCCATTGGAAGTTTTAGCGGTTCCTTGAGCAGCCTCGGCGCTACCCAACTCGGAGCGGTGGCCATTGAAGCGGCCTTGCAGCGCGCCGGTATCGACAAGGACATGGTCAATGAAGTGATGATGGGCCAGGTGCTGCCGTGCGGCTATGGGCAAAATCCAGCCAAGCAAGCAGCGATTTTGGCCGGTATGCCCCATGAGGTGGAAAGCTTTACCGTGAACAAGGTCTGCGGATCGGCCTTGAAGACGGTGATGCTGGCGTCCCAGGCGATTCAGTTGGGAGATGCGGACGTGGTCGTTGCCGGCGGCATGGAAAGCATGAGCAATGCACCCTATTACCTGCCAAAGGCCCGATTTGGCTACCGTATGGGGCCTGGGAAACTCGAAGACCATATGATCCATGACGGCCTGTGGGACATCGTCAATGATTTTCACATGGGGGTGTCCAACGAGTTGTGTTCCGAAAAATATGACGTCAGCCGGGAAGACCAGGATCGGTATGCGGCCCAGTCCTATGGACGGACCCTTAGCGCCATTTCAGCGGGCCGGTTCAAGGATGAAATCGTTCCGGTTCAGATTCCCCAGCGAAAAGGCGAGCCCAAAATTTTCGATACGGACGAGTGCCCCCAAGAAACTTCCTATGACCGGATGGCCAAAATGAAATCCGCCTTCAAAAAGGGTGGCGTGGGCACGGCGGGCAACGCATCGATCATCAGCGACGGGGCGGCGGCCGTTGTTGTCATGGCAAAGGAAAAAGCGCAGGAACTCGGTTGCACCATTCTGGCCACCATCGGCGCCCAGGCCTCGGCCGGCATCGATTTGAAATATGTGCTGGTGGCGCCCATTCTGGCAGTTCCCAAATGTCTTGACAAGCAAGGCATCTCAATTGATGATGTGGATCTTTTCGAGATCAACGAAGCGTTTTCCGGTTCCACTATAGCGGTGGGCAATGAGCTGAGGCTCGATCCGGCCCGGGTCAACGTAAATGGCGGCAGTGTGGCACTCGGTCATCCCATCGGCGCCAGCGGTTGCCGGGTGCTGGTGACGCTGATTCATGAAATGATCCGAAGCGACAAGAAAACCGGCCTGGCGTCTCTGTGTCTTGGCGGCGGTGAGGCCGTGGCTTTAATTGTAAAACGATAATAAACCTTACGAGGAGACGAAAATGAACATTAAAACCTATGGTGTCATCGGTGCAGGCCAGATGGGAAATGGTATTGCCCAAGTGGCGTCGGCAAGCGGTCTGAATGTGATCATGAACGATATTAAACCCGAATTTGTGGAGCGGGGGCTGGCCACCATTACCAAGAATCTGGTCCGATCTGTGAAAAAGGGAAAACTATCCGAAATGGACCGGGACGCCGTTCTTGGCCGCATCCGCACCAGCACCGATCTGGCGGACATGGCTGACGCTGACTTTGTGGTGGAGGCAGCCACGGAAAACGAGCCGATCAAATTCCAGATTTTCAAAGACCTGGACAAAATCTGCCGGCCGGAAACCATTCTTTCCACCAACACCTCGTCCATCCCCATCGGACGGATCGCCGCAAAGACAAGTCGCCCGGAAAAGGTCATCGGCATGCATTTCATGAATCCGGTGCCGGTGATGAAGCTGGTGGAGGTTATCCGGGGCATTGCAACATCGGATGAGACCTTTCAGGTGACCTGGGCGCTTTCAGAAAAGTTTGGAAAGACGCCGGCCGAAGCCAACGATTTCCCGGGATTTATCGCCAACCGGATTCTCATGCCCATGATCAATGAGGCCATTTTCAGCCTCTACCACGGTGTTGGAACCCGCGAATCCATCGACACGGTCATGAAGCTGGGAATGAATCACCCCATGGGACCGTTGACCCTGGCCGACCTGATCGGTCTCGATACCTGCCTGGCCATTATGGAAACCCTTTATAACGGCTTTAAGGACTCCAAATACAGACCGTGCCCCTTGCTGGTCAAATACGTTGAAGCCGGCTGGCTGGGCCGAAAGACCGGCCGCGGATTTTATGAATACAATTAACCATTGGAAAGGAGCCTGACAATGGCATACCAACACAACGTTGAAAAGAACCGTTGCAAGGGCTGCGGACTTTGCATTCCGGTCTGTCCGAAAAATGTACTGGAAATATCCAAGGAGGGTAATGCAAAAGGGTACTTCCCGGTATTCCAGGCCCGCCCCGAAGACTGCATTCACTGCACTCTGTGCTGTGTCATGTGTCCGGATGTGGCCATCTCCATCGATAAAATTGAAGAACCCACCGAAGCGTAATTGAAAAGGAGTGTTCAATGGAAAAAGTATTGATGAAAGGCAATGAGGCCATCGGCGAGGCGGCCATCCGATCCGGATGCTTGAATTACTTTGCCTATCCGATTACCCCTCAGTCCGAGGTAGCCGAATACCTTTCCAGAAGATTACCGGAAGAAGGCGGAAATTTTCTACAGGGCGAAAGCGAAGTTGCGGTGGGGTATATGATATTCGGCGCTGCCGCCACCGGCGAGCGAGTTTTTACCACATCTTCCAGTCCGGGAATCAGCCTGATGTGTGAAGCGATGAGCTATTCGGCCGCTGCGGAACTGCCGGCGGTATTCGTAAATATTGTCCGCGTGGGACCGGGTCTGGGCGGAATTCTGCCCTCCCAGGCCGACTATTTTCAGGCGGTCAAGGGCGGTGGCCACGGCGACTATCGCCTGATTGTTTTAGCGCCCGCCAGTGTTCAGGAAGCCGTTGAAATGACAATGAAGTCTTTTACCCTGGCGGAAAAATATCGAAATCCCGTGATGATTCTCGGAGACGGTCTCATCGGACAGATGATGGAGCCGGTGGAATTTCCGGAACATCTTGCCACCGAGCGTGCCAATTGTGACGACTGGGCCACAAATGGTATGGACACCCGGGGCGGCAAGACACGCAACCTGGTCAAATCCTTGTTTCTGGATGCACCGGAAAGCTATGCCCATAACCTGAAACTTCAGGCTAAATACGATAAAGTCATATCCGAACAGCTTGAATACGAAACCTACAACATGGACGGCGACTACCAGGTACTGGTGGTCAGCTACGGCACCATGAGCCGGGTGTGTCGCACGGCAATCGATCGACTCAAGGAAGAAGGCATCGAAGTGGGAATGCTTCGTCCCCAGATGCTCTGGCCTTATCCCGAGCAGCCGCTTCTGGAAGCTGCCGGCGCAGCGTCTTGTCAGGCAGTTGCCAGTATCGAAATGAGCATGGGACAGATGGTCGAAGACGTCCAGCGCTGTGTTCAGGGCAAACGCCCGGTTCACTGGTACGGCAAGGCCGGCGGCGAGATACCCACGCCTGAGGAGGTCATCGATTTTCTGAAGGGACTTGTAAAATAAAAGGAGTAAATGATCATGGGTAAGACATTTCATAAACCGGAAGCATTGTCCGACAAGCATACCCACTACTGCCCCGGATGCACCCACGGCGTGATTCACCGCCTGGTGGCTGAAACCATCGATGAACTGGGTATTATGGGAAAGACGGTGGGCGTTGCACCGGTCGGATGCGCCGTATTGATATATAATTATTTCAACTGCGACTTTCAGGAGGCGGCCCACGGTCGCGCGCCGGCCATAGCCACCGGCATCAAGCGGGTCCGGCCGGACCTGGTGGCCTTTACCTACCAGGGAGACGGTGATCTGGCAAGCATCGGAACCAGTGAAATTATTCATGCGGCCAACCGTGGCGAGAAGTTTACTACCATATTTGTCAACAACGCCATATACGGCATGACCGGCGGCCAGATGGCCCCGACCACCATGCCGGGACAGCGCAGCACCACCAGCCCATTTGGCCGTGATCCCGATGACGTGGGCATGCCCCTGCGAGTATCGGAATTGCTGGCGACGCTTCAGACACCGAGCTACATCACCCGCCAGTCGGTGTTAAAACCGAAGCATATTCTCAAGGCGAAAAAGGCGATCAAGAAAGCCTTTCAATACCAGTTGGAAAATAAATGTTTCAGCCTGGTGGAGGTGATCAGCACCTGTCCCACCAATTGGGGCATGACACCACTTGACGCGCTGGTATGGGCGGAAGAAACCCTGCTGCCCTACTATCCGCTGGGCGATTTTAAAACACCTGAAGCATAAAGGAGGGAGAGAAAATGCAACAAGAAGTCATGTTTGCTGGTTTCGGCGGCCAGGGGATTTTGCTCTCCGGGAAGATTCTTGCCATTGCGGCCATGGCAGCGGGACGCCAGGTGGCGTGGGTTCCCTCCTATGGTCCGGAAATGCGGGGTGGAACCGCCTATTGTACCGTCGTGATCGGCGATGAGCCCGTGGGGTCTCCGATCATTCGAAATCCGATGCATCTGGTGGCTATGAACCTGCCGTCATTGGAGAAGTTTGCACCGGTTATCAAACCTGGTGGAGTCGTGATGATCAACAGCTCTCTGATCGATATCGGGGCCGGCCGTGAGGATGTAGATGAGATTCGGATTCCCACCACCGAAATCGCGACCCAGGCAGGCAACTCGCGTGCAGCCAACATCGTTGCGCTGGCCGCCTTTACCGCTCGGAGCAAGATTCTTGATTTTGAGCTGGTTCGCGAAGCCGTGAAAAAGGAATTTTCCAAAAAGGCGAAGTTTATCCCTGTCAATATGGAAGCGATGGAGCTTGGCAGGAAGGCGGCGCTTGACGCCTAGTAAAAGGAATTTGTCATGACGTTCAAACTGACCAAAGAACAGCAGATGGTCCAGTCCCTGGTGAGGGAATTCTCCCGGAAAGTGATTGCGCAGACCGCTGAAGAGCGGGACCGGACAAAGGAATTTCCCGCCGAAAACTTCCGGCAGATGGCCGAGCTGGGACTGATGGGAATGATGGTGCCCACGCAATACAACGGTGAGGGTGCCGATGCCGTCAGTTACGTGCTGGCCCTGTCGGAGATCGCCTACTCCTGCGCGTCGACGGCTGTCGTGATGTCCGTTCACAACTCCATCGTGTGCGAGAGCATCAAGCGCTTCGGTTCCGATTCCCAGAAGGAGACGTTTTTAGGGCCCCTGGCCGACGGGGAGATGATCGGCGCCTTTGCCCTCACCGAACCGGAAGCCGGTTCGGATCCGGTGAGCCAGGAGGCCAGCGCTGAGCTGGACGGGGAAATGTATGTCATCAACGGGACCAAGCGGTTCATTACATCCGGAAAAAACGGCGGCCTGGTGATCGTGACAGCCAAGACCGATCCCCAAAAGGCGCATAAGGGTATCAGCGCCTTTCTGATTCCCCAGGGAACCCCCGGCATGACCGTGGGCCATATGGAAGACAAGATGGGCCTTCGGGCTTCGGATACGGTCGATCTGATTTTTGAAAACTGCCGGATTCCCGCGGAAAACCGCCTTGGTAAGGAAGGCGACGGTTTCAAGGTTGCCATGACCGCCCTGGACAGCGGCCGGATTGGTATTGCCGCGCAATCGGTGGGCGTCGCCCAGGCTGCTTTTGATGAGGCCGTGAAATATGTGAAAAAGCGGGAGCAATTCGGGCGGAAGATCTCTAAATTCCAAGCGATCCGATTTGCCATTGCCGATATGGCCGTTCAAATCGAATGTGCCCGGCAGATGATGTTTTCAGCGGCATCCATGAAGGATCGCGGTGAAAATTACACCACACAGGCTTCGATGGCAAAGCTCTATGCATCGGAGATGGTTAACCGCGTGACCGGCCAGGCGCTTCAACTGCACGGCGGATATGGGGTTACCAAGGACTACAAGGTGGAGCGCCTGTACCGGGATGCCCGGGTTTTTACCATTTATGAAGGGACTTCCGAGATTCAGCGAATCGTCATTTCAAATGCCATATTGAAGGACAAACGAAAATAATGCCTCTTGTCAGATAGAGCCGAGTGGCACGGGGGATTCTCATCCCCGCAATCTCACAGAACCCTGCGTGAACCTCTCGATTCATAGGGCTTCTCTCAACGCCCAACTGGAATGAAACAATCGATCCGAATCTGTTGTTTTGATTTTCAAACCATCACCGGGCAAAGCTACCCACCAGCCAGAGTCACCGATAGAACCGTTTCATGACAGGGCGATTCCACCGACCCAGTCCAGTGACCCTGTTATCCGGTTTATCTATGACATCTTGTTAAATTTATTGACATTTTTATAGTATAATGTTTGTTAAAGACACATAAACAGCCAGAGTTATGAGTCACCGGTTTCTTTTGTTCTTGTTCTGTGGAGTTCGTGTTGAGCAAGAAAACAAATGTACGTAACGGAGCGATTGGGACCAGTGCGAGTCAGGATTATGACGTGACGATTTCCATTGATTTGGTTTAATGACTTGAAATATAAATATGGCTCTCCAAGATAGACATTTTCAAATAAAATATAGCGGTGATATCGTTGCCGGGTCACTTCTTATTGCCGAAAGCCGCAAAATTGCTCAGCTGTTATTAGAAGGGGTTGATAAAAATGCATGGCACCGTGCGATTGTAATCGAAAATATCCTCCAAAAGCGCAGCCCCGTTGCTGCTAAGCGGCAAGCGCGACTGATTAAAAACAGGTTAATCCTGATGAAACCTGACTTATGGGAACTGGTACACAAGGGGGAAAGTGACGTATCTATTCAGGCCCTTTTGGCCGCAGCAATTAAACACAGCAGGCTTCTTGGAGATTTCCTGAACCAGGTTGTCCATGAACACTGGCGAACGTTTAAGCCTGAAATAAATGTGAACGACTGGAAACATTTCTTTGAAAATTGCAGTCATGCCGATCCACAGATACTAAAATGGACGGAATCAACACGGTCAAAACTTAAACAGATCGTATTTCGCATTTTAACAGAATCTAACTACATCGACGGGACACGGCCAGGGCAAATACAATCCGTCACCGTTTTACCAAAGATTAAGCAATATTTAACTCGAAATTCCGAGGACTATGTTCTGCATTGTATGCAGGCAACCCAATAGCAGGGAACTGGTATGCTGTCTCTAAAAATCCGATTGGATAAGATTATTGATCGTTTGATATCAGGCGAATTGCTGAGCAATGTCGGTCTGGGAAATGAAATTGGATTTTATATTTTCGACTATCCGCCTGAATATGAGCTGGCGGTAAGGGAGCATATCCAGTTTATACTACGTCAGCTTCCAAAAAAGAAGCCCGACTTGACGTTTATCCATATCAATTTATTTGAGCTGATTATCAATTACCTGAAAAAAAGAAAACTGTTAGATCGAGTCCTCCAAATTCAAAAGCACAAAGGCGATCAAGAATTGTTGAAGGCGCTGAAAGGCCCTTTGGGTGCGGAAAAAATCGCCAAAGCCTTTGTAGAAGAAGCCCAGCCCCAAAAGAATGACCTTGTGTTGGTATCAGGTATTGGCAACGCATATCCATTACTGAGAAGTCACAATCTTCTTAATAACCTTCACGCATTAATGGAAGATACACCCTTGGTCATGTTTTATCCCGGGATCTATACGGGTCAAGGATTAAGACTGTTCGGGAAGCTTAAAGAGACTAATTATTACAGGGCATTCCAGCTGGTTGTTTAGTCTAATATCAAACTTGGGAAAATATTGAATCGGCAGAAGGTCTGATTCTATCTCATTGAGGAATATGCCATGCAAATTAAAGAAATTTTTAAAAAGGACATTTCACGCCCCATTAACGGTGTTGTCAAAGCGGATCAGTTAGATGAAGCCATCGTTTGGCAAGAGTTGGATGAATACGTTGTTACGCGTGAATTGGACCAGCATCTACGGAAGTTCATTTCAGCCTATCTGACGGCGATTGATAATGCCCACGATCCTGTCATAACGAGTCGTATCGGTGTCTGGGTATCCGGTTTTTTTGGATCAGGAAAGTCTCATTTTATTAAGATCCTGTCCTATCTGCTTGGCAACCGCAATACCACCGACCCTGAAACAACAACCGAAAAGAAGGCGGTTGATTTTTTTAACGATAAAATCAGGGATCCTATGCTGCTCGGGGATTTGAAGCGGGTTGCTGGAATCGACACAGACATCATTCTGTTCAATATCGACAGCAAGGCCGATTCTAATGATGGGCGGTCTGCGGTACTATCGACATTCTGGCGCGTGTTCAATGAGAGTCAGGGATTCTGTGGTGAATACTTGCATTTAGCGGAAATAGAGAGATATCTGACTAAAAAAGGCAAGTACGATGAGTTCAAGGATAAATTCTTTGAAATCCATGGTTCCAAATGGGAAGAAGAAAGGGATGCCTATGCACTTAATCAGGATGAAATCGTTGAAATCCTGTCCAGAATCTTAGGAAAAAGCACCCGGGCTGCAGGCGACTGGTTTGAAAAGTCCGAAAAGGAATTCAATCTCACCGTTGAGAATTTTGCAAAACGGATAAAAGAATATCTGGATTCCTGCTCAAAAAATCACCGGATCGTTTTTCTGGTCGATGAAATCGGTCAATTCATCGGTAGCGACACGCATCTGATGTTAAATCTACAGACCATTGTGGAGGATCTAGGGCGTATTTGCAACGGTCAGGTCTGGGTACTGGTTACTTCTCAGGAAGATATTGATGCGATACTCGGGGACATTAAAGCATCCAAGGCCAATGATTTTTCCAAGATTCAGGGCCGCTTTAATACCAGGCTATCTTTGTCCAGTTCCAATACTG
>JAFDDL010000731.1:0-2261 GCA_019310865.1 Deltaproteobacteria bacterium
ACCATTTTTGCCCGCGAAAATGCTGACGGTGGACTTTGACTGCAGCAAGCAGCCGAGGCGTCAAATCCGCTACGCGGTACCAGGATTCACTGAATGTCGGACGGTCGATCTGCACGTTTACACCCTTTTTATACCCACAATTTCATACGGAGCCAGTTGACCAGGCGTCTGGATCCAATCCAAACATACGGTTCTTTTCCCACGGATATCTTTGCGACGCCTTCCATGCCCGGCCGCATCCATTGGTGCTGCGACAGCAACTTTGCCCGCACCTTAAACACATTGTGCTGATTTACCACGTCTGCCATGGGATTGATTCGTTCAACAACAAACGGAATTTTCTGATTCGGATGACTCACGGACACGAGCTCCCCTTCCTGTCCTTTGATGACATCGGATATGGCATCCTCGGGAACATAGAGTTCCGCCCGCAGGGATTCAATGTGGGCAATCTCGAAAAGCACTGCGCCTGTTTCAACCGGCGCGCCGATCTGTCTCTTTAAATCTTCTGAGATAATCCGGCCGGTGATCGGGGCAACCAGGGTCCCCTGCCCAAGACGCGCCTGCATAAGGCTGATCTGGGCCGCCACCTTGTCGCTTTGAGCCTGGGCGATCTGCGCATCGGCTGTCTTTCTATCGCGCATGGCCGCGGCGGCCTGCTTCTGGTAACCGAGCTGCTCAGCTTTCAATGCAGCCAGCTCCAAACGCAGCTCCGACAATTCCAGCTGCCCGAGGATGGTTTCTCCGGATTGGACCTCATCTCCCGGTTCAACCAAAACGGATTTCAAGTACGAGTCAAACGGTGCGACAATTGTCTGCTGCACTGTGGCCTCGAACTTGAAAGGCGATTCCACCCGGTACAATCCTTTTGCGCATGTCAAGAAAAGAAAAACCAAGAATATCGATGCCGCCAGAAACTTCGGCAAGGTATGCTTGGGCTTGAATATTTGTTTGATGCCCTTTTGCATCGAGGCCGCTATTCTGGCACCAACCCATCGATCGTGTTCACGAAGCTCCAGCAGTCGAGAGGCACACAGGTCACAGGTAAGCCGGGCGGTCTCAATTTCGCTAATAGTAAAAACACGTTCCGGGGGACGCTCAAGTGTCATCACCGCACGAACCTGGCCATCTTGACGAATGGGCACGCTCACCAGAGCTACAGGCCCATGATCGTTTGAAAACTGCTTGGCGGCGCGGTTGACGGTGGCCATTGTGTCTTGAGCCGGGTGAAGCACCTCCACATCTTGATCCAGGCACTCCTCCATCACTGTTTCAATATCCTGCAACAGCACCATCTTTCGGCTGAACTTTTCGGTGTCACTCATGGCCTGAATTTCTACATAACGACCCTTGAGAAAACCCAGGCTGACGCGACTGCATTGCCAACGGGTTGACATTTCATTGCACAGCGCCATGGCTGCGCTCATGAACCGGTTGGTCCTGCTAAATGCAGCAAGCACTTCCATGGAACCACAAACACGACCCAATGCGGCCTGGCGCTGACCGGCAGTGAGCTACAGGTAGTTAAAGTTGAGCATGAATGGGGTGAACTCCAGCTGATCGCGGTATGCTCTGAGGGCTTCATCTTTATCGCACCAAACAGCAAAAGCCGCAGCCGCGCAAACAGAACCTTCTTTTTCAACGGGGACAACGATGATGTGACGCTGCGGATCAGAATTGGCCTCATCCGTTTTCGCTTCCGGCTTGATAGACGTCTGTCCGCTTGAAATGACATGATCGGCATAATCCTCAGCAGCCTGGGAAACCCACTTTTCGAACCGTTTCCCATTTTCGAGCGGTGGATGAATCCCCAGGATATCAATTCGATTCTCCGGGCCGGTCTTCATCAAGACACCACCTTCTGCTTTGACCAATCGACACTGTGCTGCCAAGAGTTCAGAAACGAATCTATCGGGAGCCGTGTCAGGCCCAAAAAGCGCCTTCATTTCCTGCAAAACCGACTCGCCCGATCTTTCCTCAGCGGCTGTTGTATGGTTTTCCGATCGATGCATTTGTTTTATTCATCCTTGCGCGTTGCTTGCCAGTTATTACCCATTGCCAATTGATCACCCATTGGCCCCTTTATCAGGGTTCAGAACGGTGACCTTTAAGCTTTCGTTTCCCAGCCCGGCTCGCTGTGTATCCTCAGGTAATTTTATGGTAACGCGCTCTCCAGCCGGTCGTCCTCCTGGATTGGGAACTTCCACACGGACTCGCAAAGTATCGCTGGCAGCGTCCACAACCGAAGAGATATTAATGAC
>JAFDDL010000731.1:2274-4105 GCA_019310865.1 Deltaproteobacteria bacterium
GGCCGTTTCGCCGGTTTCTGCCCCGGGGAATATGACCGGTGTCATTTGACCCTTTTCCAATTGGCTCACCTGTGCCATGGGAACGGGTATGTCAATCCAAAGCGGGTTGATCTGAACCACCTGGATAATCGGATCGAGCGCCCTGGCAGACTCTCCGGGCTTGACCAGCACCTTCTCCACACGTCCGGAAACCGGTGATGTCAGGCGCATGCGATCCAGCTGGCTAAGGGCCTGTCTCAGTCGGCGCTGGTTCTGCTCGCGCTCTAAAGTCACCGCCTGCAATGAAAGCTCTGCAATTCGAACATTGAGCTTCGAATGCTCGAGTTCCCATTTCGTTACCGCGCCTTTGGCATGGGCTGATTCAAGCTTTTTCAGGTCTACTCTTTTCTGATCAAGTTCCGCCGCTGCGGCCTCAATACTGCTTTCGTCCTCAGCTTTGGCTTTCAACTCCTCGACCTTAATTCTCTCTGTCCGGTTATCCAGGACGGATAAAAGCTCTCTTCTCTTCACAGAGTCCCCTTCTTTGACCCGAACCTTGGAGATCTGTCCCGTCATCACGAACGATAGCATAATGTCCGCGCTGGGCATGCTGATTGCCTCGACCTCCATGGCCTGACAGGGTATTGGAAATGTTGCAAAGAAGCAAAGAAACGCCGCCATAAACAAAACTGATTTTATTCTAATAATCATGACCAAACCTTCTTTCTTTAGGGTTATCATCCAGGCACGCAAAAAAAGCTCAGTGAATCTGTTTTTGCCGTGCAATTCGTCCATTTATGTTTTCGCCCTCAAACCCGAGGGCCTCTTTCGAGCCGCAAACCTTCATTAGTTCTGACGTTAACTGCATTATTTTAATCATATCGCAATCTTTCTCCGTAGCCTTCTCAAGCCGTGTTGTCACATCAACAATCTGCGTGAGCCCATGCTTGGCCGCCTTGGTGCCCAGGCGATCGATAACCGAGGCAAGCGTTGCGATTTCCTGAGTATTTACCGCACATAGAAGTCTTTCCACCTCATAGCCGATATCGAGTTTCACGGCATTGGGCACCGGGTCGTTTTCCTGATGTCTGCTCTGATCTCGCGCCTGGACAACTTCGATGAAGTGCTCCACAAGATCCGGATCAAACTGTTGCCCAGCGAAACTACGCAACTCTTTGAAAGCATCTTCATGGCTTCTTGCACTGCGATAGGGTCGGTGAGAAACCATTGAACTAAAAGCGTCTGCGATACTCAGGATTCTTGATCCCAGAGGAATATCCTTACCCGTTGGCAGGTCGGAATTCTGTGACGATCCGATATGCCAACAGCGCTGGTATCGGACAATTTCCACGAGTTCGGGCGACAGGAATGTAGAGGCAATCACCTCAACGCTTCTTCGCTCATGCTCACGCATGACTTCCCACTCTTGTTCTGTCAATGGTCCTGGTTTCATCAATATGGAATCGGGCACACCCAGTTTTCCGATATCATGGAGCAAGCCGGCGATTTCAAGTACGAAGCCATCGTTTTGCGACATTAGCCCCTTTGAAGCGGCCACGCATAGATCCCCCACCTGGCGTGCATGTTCAGCCGTGTCCATATCCCGATAGGCAAGGGCCATCAGCAAGGCATTTGCAGCTTGGAGCGGAATATAAATATTTTCAGAATCATCGGACACAGGTCGATTGTTTTCGTCCTGACCCTCGAAGGGTTCCGGACTTACATTGCCTTCCCCGCCAGCCACGACACGATTTCTACCACCGTTCTTGGCTTCATACAGGGCTTCATCCGCCTGGCTGAGCAACTCCTGGGGATTTGCGATTGCGGAATTCAGACCGGACAATCCCAAACT